>NZ_JAAHIE010000067.1:19495-22498 GCF_010671945.1 Moorena sp. SIO4E2 | reverse complement strand
TTAAGCCATAGTATTTTTGGCTGGATGATATCTGTTGACTTTCAGGAATTGATTACGGTAGAACACACTACATCAGCATCACATCCTTCCTTATTTCATATATCGGTATGGCTCTGGCTGATCGGAGCAGTTTATATCGTGTTGATGGCTTTAGCGATAACTGCTCCAGTGTATCAGATTAGAAAATTGTACGGGACTTGGATGAAATCTGATACCAAAGCTTTTGTCTCCGTAATTTTCAGCTCTTTCCTAGCCGTTATCATCCTGCGCTGGATTCATTATTCTAGCCGTATTCTGGTGCTGATTGCTGCTGCTGCCTTAACCAGATTAGATCTTCAAACAGAAGGATATGGTGAATGGCAGGCTTTCTGGATTATCTGTGGGGTTTCTCTTACAGGTTTTAGTCTAGGCTTATTAGTTCATCAGTTACTAATAGCAATTTTATAGCCATGTTGATAGAAATGAATGTGGTTTTTTTAGTAATGGGTAATGGGTAATGGGTAATGGGTAATGGGTAATGGCGATCTCCGAGTCGTCAACCTTGGCCAAAAGGCCACGCTACGCGAACAATCCTCAACCTACCCTACACCGAAGGCCAAAGGCGAACAACCTTCTAACCTTCTAACCTTCTAACCTTGGCCAAAAGGCCACGCTACGCGAACAACCTTCTAACCTTCTAACCTTCAACCTTGGCCAAAAGGCCACGCTACGCGAACAACCTTCTAACCTTCTAACCTTCTAACCTTAAACCTTCTAACCTTCAACCTTCTAACCTTAAACCTTCTAATCTTCAACCTTCTAACCTTCAACCTTCTAACCTTAAACCTTCTAACCTTCAACCACAAACACTATTAATCTGTCTGGGGCAGTTGAATTTTAACTGCTCCTTCTGGTGTGATGATAACTTTACCACCTAGGGCTTCAATTCTACTGATGGCGATTTTGCTAGTGCGAGGGTCAGGAGAGTTATTTAAAACCATTGACCAAGCACTCACTTGAGCTATCTTACTAGTAGGATTGCGCTTTATAAATTCAGCAGTGTTGCGGGAAATTTCAGCAATGTTTTGACTTTGCTCATCAGGGTATTGACTTGCCCAATCTGCTGATTTTTCAAAGGATTTTTGGGCGGCTTTAGGGTCACCCAAAAATAATAATTCATCAATTCCTTTGTAACGCCACACATAATAAGATTTAGGAGGAACTTTAGGGGATAGTGACTGGAGTCCTTTTTCCATTAAGGCGACCGATTTTTCTGGCATTCCTGCATATAAGGAACTACTGCTAGATAGAAAGAAATAGGCTGTTAAAAATTTGGGGTCTCGGTTTATAATAATGTCAAAGTACTCTGGGCTAAGCTGATAGCTGGTAATTTGGCGAGCCTCTTGATCACCAAAGTATTGAAGGAAATTCAGAAATACCCAGTCAGCTAATACATTATCGAAACCAAATGTAGGTAGTCTCTCAAGCAGATTGAGATACACTTGTGTTGCTTCTACGTCTCGCTGGAGGTCTGCGGGTGAGGTGTTTTTGGAGCTTTGTTTGAGGGCATTCAGTTGGGGTTGCTGTAGCTTGCCAACTGCTAAGATACAACCTAGGAGAATTATGATTGCTCCTAGGGATTGGGTTAGTCTTTGAGGAAATTGCCAAGGCATCTGTCTAAGATGAAGTATTAAGTATCAAGTACCGAGGATACTATCAAAATATTCCCACTTTACTCTCAATTAAATCTGAGGGTAACTCTTTGAGAAACTGAGAACGGTTAGCCGGTTCCCGATTCCCATAAAAGCGGCGCTCATGAGCATGGGACAAAAACAGTTGTTCCTGAGCGCGAGTAATCCCTACATAACACAAACGCCGTTCTTCCTCCAAAGCTACAGGATCTCTGAGACTACGACTGTGAGGAAACAGTCCTTGCTCTAGGCCGACTAGAAAGACAATGGGAAATTCTAGCCCTTTAGCAGAGTGAAGGGTCATTAAAGAAACTGCTTGTTTACCCTCTTCTAGGTTATCCATGTCAGAGGCAAGAGTTGCATTAGCAAGAAACCCTTCTAAGCTCGTTTCTTCGTTTTCTTCTTGAAATTGCAGCACTGCATTAAACAATTCCACAATATTTTCCAATCGATTCTCAGCTTCTTCAGTGCCTTTGTTTCTTAAATCGCCAATATAACCAGACTCTTCCATAATCCCTTTGAGAATCTCTAATGCCGATCGCTCTTCCAATTGATCCTGCCATTGAGACATAAGCTGAGCAAATTTCTTGACCGCTTTAGCTGACCTTCCTGCAAATGTATGAACTGAGGTTTCATCACTGAGAATTTCCCACAGGGGAACTCCTAATTCTTGGGCAGCTGCGACCAGATTGTTAATGGTAGTTTGTCCAATACCTCGTCGAGGAGTATTGATAATGCGCAATAGACTAACAGTATCGGATGGGTTTGCGATCGCTCTGAGGTAAGCCAGAGAATCTTTGATTTCTTTACGGTCATAGAACTTTAACCCACCAACTACAGTATAGAGAATATCCGCTCTGATCAAGTCATCTTCAAAGGCACGGGATTGAGCATTAGTACGATAAAGAATAGCAAAACTGCCACCATCTAGTTCTGGATTTTGTCGTTTTAGCTGGATAATTTTACTGACTACAAACTGAGCTTCTTCCAATTCGTCATCAGCGCTATAAAAATAGATTTTTTCCCCGACACCCCGTGTTGCTCGCAGAACTTTATCAATCCGCTGGGTATTATTTTCGATCAGGTGGTTAGCAGCTTGAAGAATATTTTCCCTAGAGCGATAGTTTTCTTCTAGCTTGACCATAGTGCGAGTATCTTGATCGGCTAAACCGTCACCAAAGTCTTGCTGAAAACCCAGAAGGATGGTGAAGTCTGCCATTCGGAAACTGTAGATAGAGTTATGAGTAAGCAATCCATCGCTAAAGTAGACATGGTGCTTCTCTACCTCTAGGCTATACACCAAGCCACTGTATTCCTGACGCTGAATCCTAAT
>NZ_JAAHIE010000067.1:4767-18686 GCF_010671945.1 Moorena sp. SIO4E2 | reverse complement strand
TCAACAAGCGAATCAGTTCATACTGAATCCGATTGGTATCTTGATACTCATCCACTAAAATGTGATAAAATTGCTGATGCCAGTAGCTTAAGACCGACTCATTCTGTTGGAATAGCCTCATTGGCACTAAGATGAGGTCATCAAAGTCCAAAGCATTGTTAGCAGCTAACTGCTCTTGGTAGTGGCTATAGACATCCGCAATCACTCGTCCCCGGAAATTGGACTGTTCTCGCTCAAACTCCTGGGGAGAAAAACCGCGATTTTTGGCATTGCTGATGGCATAGCGCACAGAACGGGGGTTAAATTTGTGGTCATCAAGATTTAAGGTTTGAGTGACAATGCTTTTAACCAGGGTCTGGGCATCGGATTCGTCAAAGATGGAAAAGTTCCGATTCCACTTCCGTCCCTGCTCATCTTGATATTTATTGATATCCAAACGGAGAATCCGAGCAAACAGACTGTGGAAGGTGCCAATCCACAACGGTTTGGTGATAGTTTTGTAAACACGCGATCGCAACTGGGTTTGTTGGTCTTCTGGCAGAAGCTCCAACCGTTGACCATACTTCTGTTGCGCCAGCTGCTGAGCAAATATTTGCTCAATCCGCCCTTTCATTTCCCGTGCGGCTTTGTTAGTGAACGTCACCGCCAAGATATTTTCTGGTGAGACCTTGTGTTTGAGAATCAGATTAGCAATGCGATAGGTCAAGGCTCGGGTTTTGCCAGACCCGGCACCAGCAACAACTAACAACGGACCACAGAAATGTTCAACGGCTTGAAGTTGGGAAGGGTTGAGGTGGCTCAGGAAATCAGGGGTTGTACTCATAGGGGCGGATAAAATGCGATCGCAGATCTATCTAGATCTATATATCTTATAGCTGAGCTGATTCTAATGTTTTGTTTTGCCACTGTGATTCTAAAAATCCCATGATCTAGTAGCACTAAATTGTCCATGAACACTTTCCCGATTCTCTACTCCCGATTCCCGATTCTTGACCAAACAAAAATAATGGGTTTCAAGCCCCGCCCTTCTAGGGCGGCTTTGAGCATGTCATCCCACTTATTGAGCTAACGCTTGCACCTTTATTCAAAAATGTGTTATCCTGAGCTTAAGGAGGAAAGCCAATTGTTTAATTTAACCTACGAGTTTAAACTGAAGCCAACTGCCAAGCAAGTCTCTTTATTTGAAGACTGGTTGGAGCAATGCCGCAAGGTTTATAACTACGCTTTAGTCGAACGCAAGGACTGGTATAAGTCTCGTAGCTGTCAAATTAACGCCTGCTCTCTCCCTAGGGAATACATTATCCCAGCCGATGCTAAACGTCCTACTTATGCCAGTCAGTGTCGTGGTTTAACTGCTGCCAGAAAAGCTATTGAAGAATTAAGAGCTGTTCAAGTTCATGTCTTGCAACAAACACTCAAAAGGTTAGAAAAAGCCTTTGTAAGTATGTGGGAACAAGGACATGGCTTTCCTCGCTTTAAGAAGCAGGGACAAATGCGGTCTTTTGTCTTTCCACAACTAGGAGTCAAGCCCCTTGAAGCTAACAGAGTAAAACTACCCAAGATTGGTTGGGTGAAGATGAGGCAATCACGGGAGATACCCGCTGATGCTGTAGTCAAGCAAGCTAGAGTAGTCAAGAGATCCTCCGGTTGGTATGTGATGCTCACTCTAGCATGGGATGTAGATGTTCCCCAAGTCATGCCTCACGGAGAAGCCTTGGGGATTGATGTCGGAATTTCACATTTTGTTGCTGTTAGCAATGGTGCTTTGTTTCCTAATCCACGCCCTTTCAAACGCCTTGAACGCAAGCTTAAATTGCTGCAAAAGAGGGTAAGTAGGAAGCGCATTGGAAGTAGAAACCGTGTGCGAGCACAAAAGAAAGTCAGTAAGTTACACGAACGAATTGCTAACGTCAGAAAAGATTACCACTGGGAATTAGCTCATAATCTCTGTGATTGGGCTGGAATGATCTTTGTTGAAGATCTAAATCTTAAAGGGTTGGCCAGAGGGATGTTGGGTAAGCACTGCTTGGATGCAGGATGGGGACAGTTTTTCCAGATATTAGAGCAATGTTGTTTTAAGCGTGGCGTCTATTTTCAAAAAGTAGACTCCAAAAAGACTAGTCAGATCTGTCCCAACTGCTTAACTGAAACTGGGAAAAAGACGTTAGCTGAGCGTGTTCATCATTGCGAAGATTGCGGCTACACAACCAGTAGAGATGTTGCAGCCGCTCAAGTAGTCGCTATGCGCGGACTTGCAGCCGTGGGACACACGGTCAAGATGCTTTCTGAGGGTAAATTCGTTGGAATCCCTTTGAAGAAAGAATCCCCGTCCTTCAAGGGCGGGGAGTGTCAATAGATGGTTTACACACGCCCCCTCGCTCGCTTAATTGAAGAGCTACAACGCCTGCCTGGAGTTGGTCCAAAGACTGCCCAACGACTAGCCCTTCATATCCTCAAGCGTCCAACACCGGAAGTCAAAGCCCTAGCGCAAGCGTTGGTGGAAGCCAAACAACAAGTTGGTTTCTGTAGAGTATGCTTTCACTTGTCTGCTGAACCCGTCTGCCAAATTTGCCGCAATTCCAACCGGGACGAGAAGACTATCTGTGTAGTTGCCGACTCAAGGGATGTGATTGCCATCGAAAAAACCCGCGAGTACCGAGGTAAATACCACGTTCTGGGAGGAGTGATCTCCCCCATGGATGGCATTGGTCCAGAACAACTCCATATCCAGCAACTTGTACAACGAGTCAGCCAGAAAACGATTCAAGAAGTCATTTTAGCCATCAATCCCAGTGTAGAAGGGGAGACAACCACACTATATATAGGTCAACTGATCAGGCCGTTTACCAAAGTGACCCGGATTGCCTTTGGTTTACCCATGGGGGGAGACCTAGAATATGCAGATGAAGTAACCTTAGCTAGAGCCTTAGAAGGACGCCGTGAGTTGGAGTAATTGGACTAAGAATTAGTGAAGGATGAATGATGAAGTAAGAACATACTTCATCCTTTATACTTGCATAAACTACTTCAACTTTTGCTTAATAAAGGTCACCAGCTGACCTAATTGTTTCTTCAAGGCATCAATTTCTTTCTGCATTTTGGCAACCTTTGCCTTCAACTGTGCAATTTCTTGAGCTGATGCGACTGAGGACTGATCGGTAGCTGCACTAATTGTTGGTGGTGCAGGAGTTGCTGGTCGCTTCTTAGCCTTTTGCATAGATTCTTTGATAGCGTCCGTCAGCTGCTTTTTATTAAAAGGCTTTTCAATAAAGGCAAAATACTTAAAAGGTTCTTTAATTTTAGCAGTTACCTCTTCTTTTCGACCTGACATTAATACCAGAGGAATTCTTTGTAATTTAGGCTCACTTTGAAGTTTATCAAAAATCTCAAATCCACTCATTTTTGGCAGGATAAAATCTAACATTATAAAGTTAGGTTCTTCCTGGTAAATTAAATTAATTCCCTCCACCCCATCTTTAGCTTCGAGGACTTCAAACCCCGGAGGTAACATCTCTTTGACACGCTTGCGGATTACCGTACTATCATCGATTACCAGGATTTTATGACTTGCCACGACTGACTCCTTTCCAAGGTAGTTTGAGGTAATTTTAAAAAAACAAATGTTGAATGAAGCGACTGTCGCCGACTCCAGAGGCTAATGTGGACACCCTAACTTAGGATCAGGGGAGTGCCCGTTTGCCTAGCGATGATCGACAAGTCACGACCTACCCAACTAAGATAACTCAGCCCTATCAATCTATAGGCATACCCCTATAAAAAGGTGTGGGAGATGTGACAATCTATCCCTACTTAGTGCCATTTTACGGTAAGATTATACACCCGTTCGGGGTGAATGGGTGTTGAGGCTCCCCCGGTCACCCCTAATATCAATTCTGGTTGAATACCCATCAATTTTGGGGGGCGCGGGGAGGGTGGGGAGGGTGGAAAGTGTGGGGAGATGGGAACCCACCCCTAACCCCTCCCAGGAGGGGAATATGGGGAGATGGGGGAAATTTTTATTAAGGGTAATTATCCTGACATGATATAAGCGATCGCATTCCGATGCAAACTACTTGATCTGGTTCAGTTACGATTAACCAGTTAGGATTACGGCCTAATTTTACCCTACACCCAGTCACTCCACACTCTAACCAGGGACTGATTCCTCGGTGTAATCAAAACAACTTAACTGCCAATCTTTTCTTTCGACAACCAACGAGGCAAAGTAACCCGGCGCAGGGGTTAAACCAGCTATAGACCAAGGGTAAACTGCCTGAGGGTCTTTGTTGATGCTCAGCAAGGCAGTCGGTTCAGCTGGATTTACAGAAACTTCCACTTGTTCCAAGCCAGCTAGTCCTTCACCAATTGCTTTGAGATAGGCTTCCTTACTCGTCCATCCCTGAAAAAATGCCTTGTGCTTTTGCTCCTCAGACACAGAACAAATCACGGCATACTCTTGGGGGGAAAAGAAACGTTGAGCGAGTTGCTCAGCATCTGGCATTGGTCGCAGATATTCTAGGTCAACGCCAATGCGCTGATCCCGGGTAATAGCATACAGAATTAGTCCATGAGAGTGAGAAACATTAAAACGGAGTCTTCTGCCCCCAGAGGTTTCCTGGAGTGCTGGCTTGCCCCGCTTTCCATAACAAAACTCCACTTGGCGTGGGTTCATGGCCAAATAGCGACCCAAGATTTGGCGCAAAAGACCCCGACCTGCTATAAAATGCTTCCGATCCCGCTCAAAGTAAAATCGCTGAGCTCTTTGCTGCTCGTCCTCAGAAAGAGTAGTTGCCAATTTTTCAATCAATAATTCACTCAGCTCCAACTGCGCACGCCAGAGATGGACATCATGGTTCAATAGTTGCAAATCTGTTGGGGGAAGTAGCCACACTGGGGTCATGGTTCAAGAAAAACGTATAAAGATTTGTAGTTTCACAGTTACACCCAATAGTCAGATTTCAGAAATTTAATGATTTTTCTAGCGGTTTCTAGCCTAATGAGGTACACAGGATTTTTTCCCTGTTCCCTCTTATGTGTTCCGTGTTAGCTCTTCCAGATTAACTCTTATGTGTTCCCTGTTCCGGGGATCCGCTGTTCCATAAAACCCAAGACTCTGTACCTCACCAAATTGATAACCGCTAGACAGATACTCAACAATTTGGCTTAGTATTAAAGTTAATGTAAAGATGTTAAGCTTCCATGAGCTTTCCCAAGAAATTTAAATTCTTGTTCCTTAATTACTCCAAAGAACCTCAAACCCGTAAAATAGATCAGCTTTGTATAGGGAATAGATAGAGCTTATGAGTTTGCTCCCATCTCCATCTAATCAAGAATCAACCTTCCCCGCTACTTCTGACCTGTTTCTGCGCCATCGACTTAAAGTTGTAGAGGATATGTGGGAATCTGTTCTCCTATCTGAATGTGGTCAGGAACTCGTCGATTTACTCAAGCAACTGCGGGAATTGTGTTCTCCAGAAGGACAAGCAACTGAAGATCCTCAATCCTCAGTAGCTGATTTAATCAAGCAGCTTGACCTTAATGAGGCTATCCGAGCATCACGGGCGTTTGCCCTTTACTTTCAGCTGATTAATATTGTTGAACAACATTATGAACAGCGAAATCAACAACTCTCAAGACGCCGCTCCTACCGAAGAAGCACTGAACCAGAGTTAACCCCCTTATCCCAAGGTATTTTAAAAAATGGTAATTCGTCTTTGTCAACTGTTGTAACCGTTGACAAAGAGGTGGAAATAGGCAATCAGGTTACTCAACCAGGGGCTGCGGTTACCAATGTTATTGAAAAGAGCCACCAGGAAAACCAAGGATCGGAAAGAAAATTAGGGCTACTAGATTGGCTATTTCCCCACTTGCACAAGCAAAATGTGCCACCTGGTCAAATTCAGCGGCTGATTGAGAATCTTGATATTCGCTTGGTTTTCACCGCTCACCCCACAGAAATCGTCCGTCGTACGATTCGGGGTAAACAGCGACGGATGGCTAAGATTCTGGAACAATTAGACCAAGCGGAGCAAACCTATGGTACCTTAGGAATCACTTCGTCCTGGGAGGTGACTGAATGTAGCCAAAAGCTCATGGAAGAAATTCGCCTCTGGTGGCGCACCGATGAGCTACATCAGTTTAAGCCGGGAGTACTTGATGAGGTAGATTACACTCTTCACTACTTCCACGAAGTACTGTTTGATACAATACCCCAATTGTATAGTCGTTTCAAGCAAGCGTTGAAGGGTTCATTCCCCTGGCTGAACCCACCCGCTAAGAACTTCTGTCATTTTGGCTCTTGGGTAGGGTCAGACCGGGATGGTAATCCGTTTGTCACTCCCCAAATTACCTGGCAAACTGCCTGCTATCAGAGGAATTTGGTGCTGGGTAAATATATAGATGAGGTTAGGCGTCTGACCGAATTATTGAGCCTGTCGTTGCACTGGTGTGATGTGCTACCGGAACTGTTAGACTCTCTAGAACAAGACCGCTCTCAATTGCCAGAGGTTTACGAACAGCTCGCCATTCGCTATCGGCAAGAACCCTATCGACTCAAACTGACTTACGTTAAGCAAAAACTCGAAAACACCCGTGAGCGAAACCAACAGCTGGCCAATGGTATGCCTGTACCAGATGAGATGGCTAATGGTAAAAGCTGGAGTTTTTACCGCTCTGGAGAAGAATTCTTGGCAGAACTAAAGCTGATTGAGAGTAATCTGGTGGAAACCGGGTTGAACTGTCGTGAGTTAGATAATTTAATCTGTCAGGTGGAAATTTATGGCTTTTACCTGGCTCACCTAGATATTCGCCAGGAAAGTTCTCGCCACTCAGAAGCCCTGAGTGAAATTGCTGAGTACCTGCAAGTTTTGCCTAAGCCCTACAACTTGCTATCGGAATCCGAAGCATGCTTGTGGTTAACCGCTGAGTTGCGAACCCGACGTCCATTAATCCCAGCAGAACTGCCATTTTCGGAAAAAACCTGCGAGACTATCGAAACCTTCCGGATGGTGCGGCAGCTGCAACAAGAGTTTGGTCCCCAAATCTGCCAAACCTACATTATCAGCATGAGTCACACGGCCAGCGATTTGTTGGAAGTCCTCTTGTTGGCGAAGGAAGCTGGTCTGTATGACCCAGCCACTGGTAAAAGTACCATTCGCGTGGTGCCACTGTTTGAAACAGTGGAAGACCTTAAGCGTGCTCCAGCAGTGATGAAATCCCTGTTTGAGCTACCCTTGTATCGTGCTAGTTTGGCTGGTGGATATCAAAAGTTGCCGGTTAGCCCATTAAACCTTGGCCAAAAGGCCACGCTACGCGAACAACCAAATAACCTTGGCCAAAAGGCCACGCTACGCGAACAACCAAATAACCTTGGCCAAAAGGCCACGCTACGCGAACAACCAAATAACCTACCCTACTCGAACGCCAAAGCTGAACAACCAAATAATCTTCAAGCTTTAACCTCTCCTAACTTACAAGAGGTAATGCTCGGCTACTCCGACAGTAATAAAGATTCTGGCTTCCTAAGTAGTAACTGGGAAATCCACAAAGCTCAGAAAGCCTTAGAGCATGTGGCTCAAGAGTATGGTATTGTTTTACGGATTTTCCATGGTCGTGGTGGTTCAGTGGGTCGTGGTGGTGGTCCATCTTATGAAGCTATCCTGGCGCAACCGGGTCGCAGTATCAATGGCCGAATCAAAATTACCGAACAGGGGGAAGTCCTTGCTTCTAGGTACTCTCTGCCAGGATTAGCGCTCTATCATCTGGAGACAATAGCCACAGCAGTTATTCAAGCTAGCTTACTCAATAATGGCTTTGATGATATCCAGCCCTGGAATGAAATTATGGAGGAGTTAGCTCAGATCTCCCGTAGCCATTACCGAGCTCTGATTCACGACCAACCGGATCTGGTAGATTTCTTCCATCAAGTGACACCAATTCAAGAAATTAGCCAGTTGCAAATTAGTTCTCGCCCTGCACGGCGTAAATCAGGGAAGAAGGATTTAAGCAGTCTGCGGGCAATTCCTTGGGTCTTTAGTTGGACTCAAAGCCGCTTCCTGCTACCGAGCTGGTACGGTGTTGGCACTGCCCTACAAAGCTTTGTTGATCAAGCTCCAGAGGAAAATATCAACCTATTGCGCTGTTTCTATTCAAAATGGCCCTTCTTCAAAATGGTCATTTCCAAAGTAGAGATGACCTTAGCCAAGGTGGATCTACAAATTGCTCACCACTATGTCAAGGAACTTTCAAACCCTGAAGACCTGGAACGCTTCGAGCATTTGTTTGAGCAAATTGCTAAGGAATTTAACCTGACCCGCAACTTAGTCCTGACGATTACAGGACACCAAACACTCCTAGATGGCGACCCCAATTTACAACGGTCTGTACATTTGCGTAATGGTACCATCGTTCCCTTAGGATTTTTACAGGTATCTTTGCTCAAACGCCTACGTCAACATAGCAACCAGGTAACATTGGGTGTGGTTCAATCCCGGTATAGTAAGGGAGAGTTACTACGAGGAGCCTTATTGACGATCAACGGTATTGCTGCTGGCATGCGTAATACTGGCTGACATGTAAAAAATAAAGGTAAGCTATCAGCTATCAGCGTGTCGCGTATCAGCTGATGGGCATAGGGCACGCTACTTGATGTGCTGATCGGCATAGGTCACACTACACCGAACAGCTTTTGAATAAAACAGGTCAGCATTCATTTAATCTGAGTTACGTAAAGCTGACGGCTGACGGCTGAATGCTTACCAATTAAGGATGAAAAACTAACTTTTTTTGTCCGGAATCATTGTAATGGCCAATTTAGCACTAATGATTAAATAGGTGTTCAACTCTTTGTATATCCTTCTGGCGGTGTCTGGCTTGCATCCTTTGTTTCCATTCTCGAATCGCGATCGCCGTTTTTTCTGTAGGAGGTGTATACTTCTGACTTTTCCCGGTGTTTTGCTTTGCCTGTCGTTGGTGTTGATTAGCTTGAGGTTGAATAACTAGAAACTCGTCAAGATTCTCTTGAAGTAATTTATGATCCAAGGCCCTTAGGATCGCTCTTGCGTTTGAATAACGCTCTTTGAGGGAAATAGCCAGCATTCTGTTGAGAATATTAGCAAAGGAATCACTCAAGTCCAATGCTTTGCCCCACTTCAGTTCACTAGTTTGGCGATCGCTCTGAAATTTTAGGGGGGCTTTTCCAGTAAGTAGGTAAAGACAGGTAACCCCTAGGGAATAAATATCACTGCTATACACAGGTCGTAGGCTAAACTGTTCCGGTGGTGCAAATCCTACCGTACCGATGAAATGGGTAGTTGGGTTTCTTACACTGTTATCTGATGCTTGGGCAATTAACTCCTTAACTGCCCCAAAATCAATTAGTACCAACCGACCATCATCATTAGAAAGAATAATATTCTGAGGTTTGATATCACGATGTATTACCCCATGGTCATGGATATACTGCAATAACGGTAGTATGTCTCGCAGAAAACCTTTAACGGCTCCTGGGGATAAGCAACCAGAACGCCTCACCAACCTAGCTAGGGTAATGCCTCGAATGTACTCTTGAACCAAGTAGAATTCTCCATGGTCTACGAAATAATCGAGCAACATGGGGATCTGGGGGTGAGTCCCCAGTTTGTTCAAAATTTTTGCCTCTCTCTCAAACCGCTGACGAGCATTATGTAATGCTTTTGGATCACTGAATTTGGGGCAAAGTTGCTTGATTACACAAAACGGCTGACCCGGTAAGGATGTATCTTTGGCTAGAAAGGTTACACCAAAACCACCTCGACCAATCATCCGTAACACTTCATAGCGTGCGCGAAACAGCTGCTTTTTGCCACAAAGCTGACCTAACTCGGTATTCTTTAAGACGTCACTGTGAAAAGGAGATAGCTTGACTTGGGGGAAATTCATTTATTTGTATATAGAAGGAGTAGCCATCAGCACCGATCTGCTTTTAGTTTAGGCAAAAATATAGGGGTTTGGATGAATTCTTCAGAGAGAAAAAAAATTTCCTACAGTTAATTAAAAATTAGGTAAAGTTGGTTGATAATACAGGGGTAAACAGAAAATATGACTATGCATCACAAACTAAACGAAGCCTTAAACCAAGGTCGTTGCCTGAAAGTAATTAGTGGCTTAAATAATTTTGATACCCAGAAAGTTGCTGCTGTAGTTAAAGCAGCTTCACGGGGTGGAGCGACTTTTGTCGATATTGCCGCCTGCCCCGATCTAGTCAGGTTGGCACGAGGGTTAACGGATTTACCAATTTGTGTTTCTGCTGTAGAACCAAAGCAGTTTGTTATTGCTATCCAAGCTGGTGCTGATCTGATTGAAATTGGTAACTTTGATAGCTTTTATGCTCAGGGGAAGTGGTTTGATGCTTCCGACGTATTGGCACTGACCATTGAAACCCGTAAATTATTACCCAATATAACCTTATCAGTAACTGTCCCCCACATTCTAAAGTTAGATCAGCAAGTAGAACTAGCGGCAGAATTAGTCAAAGCAGGTGCCGATATTATTCAAACTGAAGGGGGTACCAGCAGTAAACCTCGCTCCGCTGGCACCTTGGGTTTAATTGAAAAAGCGGCACCAACCTTGGCAGCTGCCTATGAAATTTCTCGTGCTGTCTCAGTACCAGTGTTGTGTGCTTCCGGGTTATCCAGTGTGACCCTTCCCATGGCCATTGCTGCTGGTGCTGCTGGTGTTGGCGTTGGTTCGGCTATCAATCAGTTAGATAGCGAAGTCGCAATGGTAGCAGCGGTTCGCAGCTTGGTAGAAGCCCTCCAAGGGGTCAAGGGTAAAGAGGTGAAGGTTTGATGGTTGTTCGCGTAGCGTGGCCTATTGGCCAAGGTTATCTGGTTGAAGGTTATCTGGTTGAAGGTTATCTGGTTGAAGGTTATCTGGTTGAAGGTTGGATGCTTGAACGGTTGAACGCGACGCGCGTGCCTATTGGCCAAGGTTGTTCGCCTTTGGCGTTCGGTGTAGGGTAGGTTTGAAGGTTGGATGCTTGAAGGGTTGTTCACGTAGCGTGGCCTTTTGGCCAAGGTTGCATGCTTGAAAACTAGTCTTCTAACCTTCAACCGGTTAACCTTCAACCGGTTAACCTTCAACCGGTTAACCTTGGCCAATAGGCCACGCTACGCGAACAACCGGTTAACCTTCAACCGGTTAACTTTTAACCTGTTAACTTTTAACCTTCACCCTAAACAGTCCTTCAATCCATAAACCACCTGTTGCTGTTCCTCAACGGTAAGTTCTGGGAACATTGGCAGGGACAATACTTCATGGCAGACTTGCTCAGCAACTGGAAACTGACCGATTTGATAGCCTAAGTCTTTGTAGACTGGCTGCAAGTGTAACGGCAGGGGGTAATAGACCATAGAACTAATACCTGCCTGCTTTAATTTTTGGCGCACCTCGTCCCGATAGTTGCTATTGCTACTATCTTGAGTTAGGCGAATGGTGTACTGGTTCCAGACGGAGTTTCCCCCAGGGGTTTCCCGAGGCAGGATTATCTCAGGTAATGGCTCCAATAACTGGTGATACCGGGTTGCTACCTGACGACGGGCATTGTTCCAGCCATCGAGATAGGGTAGCTTTACGTTAAGAATAGCCGCTTGTAGGGCATCTAAACGGCTGTTGATGCCATTGACTTGATGGTAATAGCCCGAGCATCTGCCATGGTCTCGCAGCATCCGTATTGAGGCCGCAATAGTTTTGTCATTGGTAGTTACCGCACCACCATCGCCACAGGTTCCCAGATTCTTGGTGGGATAGAAGCTAAAGCAACCAATATGTCCAATACTGCCAACCTTTTTTCCCACCCATTCAGCACCAGTCCCTTGGGCGCAGTCTTCAATGACTGCAAGACAATGAGTCTTGGCGATATCCATCACAGCAGTCATATGAACTGGGTGTCCGAATAGGTGAACTGGTATGATTGCTCTAGTATTATGGGTAATTGCTTTCTCAATCTGATTGAGATCGATATTAAAGGTTTCGGCATTGATATCGACAAAGACTGGGGTAGCACCAACTTCAGCAATTACTTCAGCGGTGGCGATGAAGGTGAAGGGTGTGGTAATTACCTCATCACCAGGTCCGATATCTAAAGCTCGCAGGGCGAGATAGAGAGCGTCTGTACCAGAGTTACATCCAATGCATTCCAGGGTACCGGTGTAAGCGGCAAACTGTTGCTCAAAGTGCTCTACCACTGGACCACCAATATAACGTCCAGAAGAAAGAACCTCACCGACAGCAGCACTGACTTGTTCTCCAATCACCTGGTACTGCCGTGTTAAGTCAAGAGGGGGTATAGTATTCACTTGTTCCTCACACCTTAAGTTGTTTTTAATTAAAACAGAATTTTTTGCAAAAAGGGTTCAAATTTTACCTGCACGATCTGACACAATGGATGAAAACAAATTAGCTGTGGTGGTTGGTGGATTCTTTAATTGAACTCGATCTTAGCGATTTAGCGTGGGGATTGGCCATGATGGCGATCGCAATTGGTTTATCCAGCTGGCAAAGGCTGGGTTTGGAAGTTCAACTAGCGATCGCAACTGGCCGAACTATCGTACAACTCATTGTTGTGGGATATGTGCTGGCTATCATTTTTGCCTTAGATCACCCGATCCCTGTTTTAGCTATCTTAATGGTAATGCTGACTATTGGTACGATTACTGCTCGAAATCGGATTAGTAACCACAAGATACCGAGGCTGTTACCGATAGTATTCAGTTCCCTGTTTTTCAGTACAGCATTGACTTTAGTCTATACAAATCTATTGATGATTCAACCAGAACCTTGGTATGCACCCCAGTACCTGATTCCCTTAGGAGGTATTGTGCTGGGCAATGCCATGAATGGGGCTGCGATCGCAGGGGAACGCTTAGTTAGCACCATTAGCAATAGCACTCTAGAAATCGAAACCCATTTAAGCTTAGGGGCAACGGGACAACAAGCAGTAGCCGGTTACCGTAAGGATGCGATTCGGGCTGGGTTGATTCCTACTCTTAACTCGATGATGGTAGTGGGACTGGTGACTTTACCGGGAATCATCACAGGTCAATTGTTAAGTGGTATTGAGCCCTTGAATGCTGCTTCCTATCAGATCTTAATTATGTTTATGCTCGCATTTACTAATTTGATCGCAACCTTATTGATCACTTATGGGTTGACACGGCAATTTTTTAATCAGTATGAGCAGTTAACGATATAGCAGTTATCAATATTGATAACTGCTATATACTCCTTACTCTTGAGGCAATTGAGCAAATTCTTCGGAATAGACTTCAATCACCATATCTGGATCATCACGCTGAGAAAGCGATCGCATAACCTGACCCAACAATACCGGCTTGGATACACCAGCTTCCGGATGGATAATCGTCCGGGCTCGAATTGTTAACTGGTTATTTGCGCCACCCAGGCGTCCATAGGAATAAAAATTACTAGCAGCTTGGCGCAGTGTCGCTTCTACTTCTGACTCTGTAGCACTAGGGGGCAAAGCAATCACCGTTTGGTTGCCACCATTATCGTAGACTACAGTATATCGGATTGCCCCTGGAATGGTAGTACGGGTAAACGGTACTAAGGATAACGAGAAAAAGCTAGCCGTTAGCACCAGCATAAACCCAGTGACTCCCACCAGGCGAAACCGGAGACCCCATTTGAAGATAAAACCGAGTATAGCAATCAAGCCACAGGCTAAAGTCAGAATACCTGCCCATTGAGTGTAGATCAGAAAATCAGCTGTTGTTGGCATAGTTTAGAGATTTAGTAATATAGCATTTTTATTTGACTTGTGAATATACTCCCTTAAGGAAAGGCAAGAGGCAAGAGTTAATCAAGTATAGAAGGATTTTTGGCCGCGCTGCATCTTAACGTAGGGTGGGCAAATTTTTATG
>NZ_JAAHIE010000067.1:0-4232 GCF_010671945.1 Moorena sp. SIO4E2 | reverse complement strand
TAAAATTATAAAATAAAATTATAAAATAAAATTATAAAATAAAATTATAAAATAAAAACCAAGAAGATAAGCGATAATTGGGACAACAGTAGAACAACTGGCCGATCGGTTCAAGTTTCTATTGCCCATTGTCCATTTTAAAGTACTATAATATACTGCTATGCTAAGAGCTGGAATTGTTGGACTGCCCAATGTAGGCAAATCAACCTTATTTAATGCCCTAGTTGCCAATGCCAAGGCAGATGCTGCGAATTTCCCTTTTTGTACCATTGAGCCGAATGTCGGTGTAGTTGCTGTCCCAGATCAGCGGTTGCAGGTTCTGGCCAAGATTTCTGAATCTGAGAAAATTGTGCCAACTCGGATTGAGTTTGTGGATATTGCTGGTTTAGTCAAGGGAGCCAGTAAAGGCGAAGGCTTGGGTAACCAGTTTTTAGCCAATATCCGAGAAGTCGATGCGATTGTCCATGTGGTGCGCTGCTTTGATGATGATGACATCATCCATGTTTCCGGCTCCGTTGACCCAGCTCGGGATATTGAAGTCATTAATTTAGAATTAGCCTTAGCTGATTTAGGGCAAGTTGAACGCCGGATTGAGCGTACCCGGAAGCAAGCTCGTAGTAACAAAGATGCCAAGATGGAACTTGATGCCTTGGAAACCTTGAGTGCTGGGTTGAATGAAGGCAAATTAGTGCGCCAGATTAGTTTAACAGAAGAAGAAGCCGAGTCAGTCAAGCAATTGGGGTTACTGACCAGTAAGCCAGTTATCTATGCCGCTAATGTATCTGAAGATGACTTAGCCACTGGCAATGACTGGGTCGAGCAAGTGCGGCAAATTGCTGCTACCGAAGATGCTCAAGTGGTAGTGGTTTCTGCTCAAGTAGAGTCAGAACTAATTGAGTTACCTGAGGAAGACCGAGAGGATTTTCTTCAGTCCCTTGGTGTAGAAGAAGGGGGATTAAAATCATTGATTGGCGCTACCTACGAATTGTTGGGTTTACGTACCTTTCTGACCACTGGTCCCCAGGAAACTCGGGCGTGGACTATTGCTGCTGGTATGAAAGCCCCCCAAGCGGCTGGGACAATTCACTCGGATTTTGAGCGAGGCTTTATTCGGGCAGAAACCATTGCTTATGGGGATTTGGTAGCTGCTGGAGCGATGACCGCTGCTAAGGAAAAAGGGTTAGTTCGCTCAGAAGGTAAAGATTATGTTGTACAAGAGGGAGATGTGATGCTTTTCCGCTTTAATGTGTAAGTAGTGGTGCTCTAAAAGGTGATACCCATGGATATTATTAGTCTTTTAATTGCCTGTTTGGTTACTGCCGTCAGTTTGTTGATCATTTCCAAACTCCCAACTGGTGTCGAGATTGATAGTTTTGAGAAAGCATTGGTTTCAGCAGTGGTGTTCGGCATTCTCAATGCCCTATTGAAACCAATCCTGATTGTTTTATCTCTTCCTCTGACTATCTTGACTGTTGGGCTTTTTGCTATTGTGGTCAACGCGATTATTTTTGGCTTAGCCGCTGCTTTGGTAACAGGATTCCGACTTCGCTGGGGATTTTGGAGCGCTTTGATTGGCGCAATTGCCCTTGGTTTCGTTAATTCCTTGATCTATAAGCTGCTCGGAACCTTGGCTTGATTGTTGGTCACTAACTGGTAAACACACAGGTAAAAGACAGGTAAACACACAGCTTAAGCTGTCAGCTCTCAGCCGTCAGCTAATCAACGGGAGATAGTAAACAAGCATCTGGGTTACTGGTAGGACTGCTTGAAAATCCCTGCTCGTTTTACTCATCTGACCCCGTGCAGCGATCGCGCCTGCTATCAGCTCTCAGCTTTTGAATAAAAAAGCTGAGAGCTGACGGCTGAGAGCTGACGGCTGACCGCTGAGAGCTGACGGCACCTCAAGTAGCGCATATGCTTACCAAAATACTATCTCCTAAAGCATAATTCCGAAACTATATGAATTCAATCGCACCAGCAGTCTACATTATCGGTGCTGGACCAGGCGCTCCAGACTTATTAACTGTCAAAGCCTTGAAAATCCTCCAAAAGGCAGATGTTATTATCGTGGCAGATTCTCTAGTGCCCAAACAGATGTTAGAGAGTGTTCGGGCTGATGCCGAAATTATTCGCTCTGGCAACAAAACCCTAGAAGAGATTGTGCCACTGATGATTGAACGGGTGCGATCGCATAAATCTGTGGTCAGGCTACACTCAGGAGATTTGACTCTATATAGTGCTATCCACGAGCAAATGCAAGCTCTAAAGGAAGCCTCTATTCCCTTTGAACTTATCCCAGGCATCAGCGCCTTTCAAGCAGCAGCCGCACAACTTGGTGTTGAGCTAACTATACCGGGATTAGTACAAACGATTATCCTGACCCGGATCAGTGGTCGTGCTTCTGCGGTCCCAGACTCAGAGGAATTAGCATCCCTAGCTGCCCATCAAGCTAGTTTGTGCCTCTATCTGAGTGCTCGTCATGTAGAAGCGGCTCAAGCCAAACTCCTAAAACACTATTCTGCTGATACACCAGTAGCGGTTTGCTTCCGCATTGGCTGGCCAGATGAAAAAATTTGGCTAGTTGACCTTGATAAAATGGCAGCAACTACTCATGAGCACAATTTAATTCGGACAACCCTTTACTTAATCAGTCCGGCACTAAAGACGGCTTTAAACCGTGATGGCCTTAAAACCCGTTCCCGTCTCTATCATCCCGAACACTCTCACCTCTTTCGTCCTCACCCTTCTATTGTATAAGATATATGATATAACATTAATTTTTGTGTGAAAGTGTGAAGGAACTTAATTGCCCAACACTTAATTGCCCAAAGTGTAAAGGAAAATTAGAGCCAGTTACCTGCCATGGCATTGAAGTAGACCGCTGTGTCAACTGCAAAGGCATTTGGTTTGATTCCCTGGAGGCCGAAATACTCAAAAAGATTAAAGGTTCTGAGAGTCTAGATATTGGAGACCCGGAAATTGGCTCTGAGCTGAATAAGATCAATGATGATATTTGCTGTCCCCGCTGTGGAGCCAAAATGATCCGGATGCTTGATATTGATGAGTACAGCGTCTGGTACGAAAAATGCTTCCAATGCCACGGGGTTTGGCTAGATGCTGGGGAATTCAGGCAGTATAAGCATAATTTTCAGCCCAGAGGTGTTCTATATCGAGTTAAGCGCATGTTTAGAGCCCAAAAGGACATCCCCAATCCTGTCTTTTAAAAGGGAAAATTCTGTAAACTAATTGGGATTGACCGTTCGCCCAGCGTCGGGCTTTGCCCAAAAGCTCACGCGGGGCGCGTTCACTAAGAACTTAGGGAGAAAGACTCGTGCTAGACGAACAAGCAAAAAAGACCATGCTGCGCAAAATTCCCCATGGTCTATATATCTGTGGGGTCAGGGATGGTGAAGAAACAATCAATGGCTTCACGGTCAGCTGGGTAATGCAGTCTTCCTTCAAACCACCACTAATCGTTAACTGTGTTAAACAAGACTCTGGATCCCACGCCATTATTAAGAAAACAGGAGTATATGCCCTTAGCTTCCTCGATAGTGGGCAAAAAGATATGGCAGCCAAATTTTTTAAACCCCAAAGTCGCGTTGGTAATAAGTTTGCTGATGTAGAATTTTACTTCGGAGAAGTAACTGGTTGTCCGATTATTTCTGACTCCCTCGGTTATGTAGAATGCCAGGTCAGAGGAACTGTGGAAGAAGGCGATCACACCGTCTTTGTTGCTGAAGTCGTTGGTGCTGGCATTCATCGGGAAGGAGATCAGTTGTTACTAGAAAGCACTGGTTGGCAGTATGGCGGTTAGAGCTATCAGCTATCAGCTATCAGTTATCAGCTATCAGTTATTAGCTATCAGTTATCAGTTATTAGTTCTCAGCTATCAGAGGTTGTCTGATAAGTCTCATTTGCTACATCCAAGCCCCCTAAATCCCCCAATTTTGGGGGACTTTTAGAAGCAAATTGACTCTTGTCCCCCCCAAGCGAGCAATCCCTCGCTTGGGGGGCTAGGGGGGCAAAATTAAGTATCAAAAAACTTTTCAGATATCCTCTCAGCTATCAGCTTTGGGTTAGTTGCCAACGACTGACGGCTGACGGCTGACGGCTGACCACTGACCGCTGACCACTGACCACTGACTGCTGACTACTGACCACTGACCGCTGACCGCTTAACATTTCAACTGTTCAAAAGCTCAACTAGGGTGTGATATCAAAACTATGCC
>NZ_JAAHIE010000669.1:0-3441 GCF_010671945.1 Moorena sp. SIO4E2 | reverse complement strand
TTACCTTAACCCTACCCGGAATTGCTGGTTTTATCCTTAGTATCGGTATGGCAGTTGATGCCAATGTGCTGATTTTTGAGCGGACACGGGAAGAATTACGTGCTGGTAAGACCTTGTATCGCTCAGTAGAGTCAGGGTTTTACCGAGCATTTTCTAGTATTTTAGATGCAACTGTGACCACATTAATCGCCTGTGCAGTACTGTTTTGGCTAGGTTCAGGTCTAGTGAAAGGCTTTGCCGTAACCCTAGGCATTGGGGTAGGAATCAGTATGTTTACCGCCGTGACCTGTAGTCGAACCCTGATGCTCGTAACAGTTTTAGGACTTCCAGGGGTACGTCAGAAACCAGAACTATTCTGCCCGAATTTACCAACCCAATAGTTTATAAATTAGGAAATAGGAAGTAGGAAATAGGAAGTAAGAAGTGTAATTAAAGGGTTTGGATAAAGCGTTTAGTTGACCATGATTTGGTTCAACTAAAAAATCTATTTAATCCTTCATCCTAGTTGTGGATAACTTTGTGGATAAAGGGTTTAGTTGACCATGCTCCGGTTCCATCAACAAACCCATTTCATAATTCCTAATTTATAGCAATCCTAAATTAAATTAATTGTGATAATTTGATTACCTACTCCCTACTCCCTACTCCCTACTCCCTACTCCCTACTCCCTACTCCCTACTCCCTACTCCCTACTCCCTACTCCCTTTGCTATATAAGGATTTATCAATAAAAAAGTCAATATGAAACTTAATGTAATTAAAACGCGATCGCTTTGGTGGAGCATCTCAACCGGCCTGATTACGGTCGGTATCCTTGCCATGGTGATTTCTTTTATTCAACTAGGAGCCCCTTTACGGTTAGGTCTGGATTTCGTTGGTGGTACCCGCCTACAGCTAGAGAGAGACTGTACTCAACCCGGAAACTGTGACCAACCCATCGATTTGGCTCTGGTACGGGAGGTGATGACAGCACAAGGTCTTGGCAATAGCAGTATCCAAATACTAGGGGAAGAAAAACAAGCCCTGACAATTCGGACTAAAACATTAGATGTTGAACAACGCACCCAGTTGCAAACTGCTTTAACCGAGCGTCTTGGTGTTTTCGAACCCAAATCTACTCAGATTGACACCGTTGGTCCCACCTTGGGCAGGCAACTGTTTATTTCTGGCTTAATCGCTTTGTTTATGGCCTTTGTGGGCATCTTTGTCTACCTTACCTTCCGATTCGAGTTTGACTATGGCCTATTCGCTTTCGTTGCCCTGTTCCACGATGTCTTAATCGCTATTGGTCTTTTCTCTATCCTAGGTTTAGTGCTAGGGGTAGAAGTCGATACCTTATTTGTGGTTGCCCTATTGACAATTATTGGTTTTTCTGTTAATGATACTGTGGTGATTTACGACCGGGTGCGAGAAGTAATTAAACTCAAGCCAGGTCAACATATCAATCAAATTGTAGAGGATGCTGTTAATCAAACCTTAACCCGCTCCATCAATACCACCTTAACTACCTTGCTACCCCTGTTAGCCATCTTGCTGTTCGGGGGAGAAACCCTAAAATTCTTTGCCTTAGCACTAATTATTGGTTTTACAGCAGGCTCTTACTCCAGTATTTTTATTGCAAGTACCCTCTTAGCTTGGTGGAGAGAGCGCACTGGTAAAGCTCAGTCTGTAGTCGAGGTTGCAGTTAATCCAGAAAAGGAGGGGAATCCAGTGATTGAAGCAGAATTTTCTGATGAAGTTTAGTTCTATAGCAATTCTCTCTACCATGAGGTACAAAGCGATCCCCCATTTACCTTAAAAAGGGGGACTTTGAGGTTGAGAAGCATACCTCATAAATGCAATAAAAGCTATAATTTTCAATAGTCTTCTGATCATGGAGCAGCCAGGTAGCCCAAGAAGAAAAATTACCCTTGACCCCATCTTTGAGGCCAGGGTAAAACGATTACATCAAATAACTGTTTATGGTAGGTGGGTTTTCGTAGGCATCCTCTGGATAACTGTTGCTCCATTAAGCCTGTGGGGTTGGCACTATGAAATTTCCCTGATGCGATCGCATTTTACCTGGGCAGTACTCCGGTATAGTATTATCTACAACCATCTGCCTGCAATAGGTCTGGCTATCTGTATTGGCACAACTTTAGCCGTCTTAGTTTGGCAAAGTCGCAATATTTTATTTGGATTACCACCCTTAGAACAGAAACGTCTGGAGCAACAAGTACAGCGGATTTGTCAGCAAGGCCCCACACACCCACTCTGGAAGTGGGTGTGTGGCTCTTGAATTAAACGACTATATCCTCCTCAACAATAAAATCTGCCGCTGTGAGCTGACTCGCGGAGACCCCGAACACCTGTGCTAAGACTTCGCCATTGGCAGTAATAGTAGTCGCGCCCATATCAGCAATTGCCAGCTGATCAAAGGTCAGATCTCCACCTAACTTGAACATATCGATTCCATCTTCAAAACTAAACACAGTATCTGTTCCCTCACCAGGGTTCAAGACATAGGTGTCAATGCCCCCTGCGCCAGATAAGATATCATTGCCTAATCCGCCTTCTAAGATATCATCACCGTTGCCACCAAACAGGGAGTCATTACCCTCAGCACCGATCAAGGTGTCTGAGTTTTCTCCCCCAGACAAGTTATCATTACCAGCTCCACCATCTAGGAAGTCTCCATTAGTCCCACCATCAAGGACGTCATTACCGTCACCACCGAGCAAGGTGTCTGAGTTATCTCCTCCAACCAGGCTATCATTACCAGCTCCACCGTCGAGTAAGTCATTACCTGAGTTACCCTCTAGGGTATCGTTGCCATTACCCCCAAGCAAGGTATCATTCTGGAAAGTACCAATCACCGTCGAGTCATTATCTTGGATGGTAATCAGAGTAGCTACCTCACTTACGTTGTTGAAAGCTAAACCATCATCAACCACAAACTGGATAATGCGACCAGAGGCATCAGTCACACCAGATGTGTTTTCATACTCTAGGGTGTTGAGGACTTGCTGGTAATTTTGGATGGTATCTACCCCACTTAAGGAAAGGATACCATTGTTGGCATCGAAGTTAACCGCAATCAGGGTATCAGTGTTGTCAACAGTCAGCAGTTCCTCTGTGGGATTGAGCAGATTGGCAATTTTTACTGTTGCGCCAACCAGAGTGGTGTTATTAGCATCACTCAGAGTCAATTTGTTATCTGGGAACAGTGCAAGCTGATTACCGGTAAATGTGACAGTAGCATCAATGCCGTCTGTATCTGGATCTGGGGCAGCTGGAATAGCTGGGGCAGCAGCAATAATTGGCTCGGGAGCTGGATCAGTAGTGGTATCTGGATCGGGATCAGGTGTGGTATCTGGATCGGGATCAGGTGTGGTATCTGGATCAGTATCAGTAGTGGTATCTGGATCAGTATCAGTAGTGGTATCTGGATCAGTATCAGTA
>NZ_JAAHIE010000668.1:0-3445 GCF_010671945.1 Moorena sp. SIO4E2 | reverse complement strand
TTCAGGTAAAACCACCTTAATGAATTATGTTGCTGTAATGTTAGCCCAGAAGCAACCAGAAGCAATTGGGTTAGCGCCAGATATTGACTGGCTGCCGATTTTAATTGATATCCGGGATTGGGTCGAGATATTGTTCCTGGTGGCTCAATGGGGGGATGTCAACGTTTACAACAGTCCGCTGACAGTCAATTTTTCGGTGATTGCTGCTGAGGATTAAAGGAGTATTGTTACTATCAATAAATTGGCTCAGAGCATACTCCCGCCCTGGCTCGGTAAAATTATAACTATCGCAGTCAATAAACAGGACACTATTGCTTAGTAATGCTTCCCTTTGCCAACGCTTCGCGAGTTGGTAGACCAACTGGGGCTTGGTGGTCAGAGCCGCAGGGTCGAGAGTATGTAAACTATACCCCAAACCCTGACAAGTGGCGGAGGCAATTTGGTATTTTGTGCTTCGATCCGAGCGAGATAATTGCACAACGGGATAGCTATTTGTCCCCTCGCCCCCAGACCAAATGGTGATCAATTGCGACCCTATACTTAACTGAGAGCTAGGCAAAAGATGAGGGTTGGTCTGAGGCGGTAGGGGAGTGATCTTGCCTGCTAATTCCTGGTCTGTGGCATATTCTCCTAACAGAAAACAGAGGATACGCTGGTCAATTATGAGGGGGGACTGGCTTAGGATCAATCCTGGTTCAATCTGGAGCAGTTGCCAGTAAAGTAAAGGGCGTTGGGGAGATAAGACACCCCAATTGGCTCCGGGAATGGCGTCAAAAGCTAAACTGAGTGTAGGATAGTTTTTGTTAGGACTATTTTTTTGGGCAATGGCAAACAAAGAATGGAATAATGGTTCGATTTCCATTCCCGCGCACATGAGCAGGATATCCCTTTCAAAGGGGGAGAGAAGGAATTTGTTACAAAGTTGAGCCAGGGCAGAAGTATTGTCAACAATTTCAGTAACGGTTTGTTGATTTTTTTTACCTTCTATGTAATTTTCTAAATAGTTACGAACTCGCTCGATTTCTTGAAACAGAGAACTAAGATTAGAGTGATACCAGTTGGTTTGAGAAAGGGGTGCCATGTCGCGCTCCATGAAGACGATCCGATCGACTGATATTGTTTTCTTTAAGGGTACATGGGATGAAAGCATTCAGCCGTCAGCTATCAGCTATCAGCTGATGGGGGGATGCGTAAACGTTCGACGCCTGTTTACGGCACGGTAGGGATAGTGTAAAACGAGCAGGGATTTTAAACCAGCCGTACCAGCACCCCCCAGCTTGTTTACTACCTCCCATTGATTTGCTGACGGCTGACAGCTGATAGCTGAATACTTACTTAAGAAAAAAGGAAATAGCTATGCGCACTACTCATACCTATAAACCGAAATATTCTCACTCTACTTCTAGGACAAATGCTCAAAAAAAGAAAGACTCCAGAGTGATGGGTTCTAGAAGACGACATGAAGAGGACAGGGATTGGAACGCGGAAGAGGCGGTCGGGGAATGGGGCAGTAGAATGGCTAATGTGATGCACTCCCTGGAAACGGGACAATACGTGCCCGACACAGAAGGTCGAGAAATGGGGCTGCAAGCCAAGCTAACTATAGGACAGCCTGGTGATAAATACGAGCAAGAGGCAGATCGAGTAGCGCGTCAGGTAGTACAGCAGATTAATTCTCCACAGATGGGTACTATTGAGGGGGAAGAGATGCGTACGCCTCAACACGAAATACAGAGGAAAGCGTTAACAGGAGGAACGTTAGCACCACAAAATTTGGAAGGTTCCATAAAGGAAGCAAGAGGAAGGGGAAAACCACTGGAAGAAAGGATAAGAATTCCGCTTGAGCAGGCGATGGGGGCGGATTTTAGTGGGGTGCGGGTGCATACGGATGCTCAGTCAGACTTGATGAATAAGTCGATTCAGGCGAAGGCGTTTACGACGGGGCAGGATGTGTTCTTTCGGAAGGGAGAGTATGAGCCTGGGTGTCGGGGGGGGCAGGAGTTGATCGCCCATGAGTTGACTCATGTACGGCAACAGCTACGGTCCGTTTACCCGTCGGAAAAAATCCGAGAAAGTCGTGCAAAAGAGAAAAAATCTATTACCGGGTCCACTGGGCGGGAACGACCGGTTAACAATCTTCAGATAGAAGGTAGCCATGGACGTGGCCAGAAAGGTGTTTTTAGAAGAAAAAAAGAGGGAAGTAGTGGGAGGTTAAAGGTGTATAGGTCTATGAAGATAAGCCGACCATTATTAAAGTATGGGATTAGAATTTGGGATGGAAAGACGATCCAGAAGGGATTAAGTGGCTCCCAAAGAGAGACAGACAAAAATTTAAGATTATCGCCCGCGATTCACAAGTATTTTAATAGTGAGATTAAAGCGGTCACGTACACGGACAAAAATGGAAAGAAATATCAACGCCGGAGTATTGATTGTGCGGAGCCGGCCGCATTTGCATTACTTGTAGAAAAGTGGTATAATAGTGATCCATCAGCCAAGGGAAATGCCGACTGGGTGCCAGATAGCGATAAATTATCTAAGACTCGGTTTGACCCGAAGGCCATTGATGAAACTGATAACAACTTGGAGCTGGATTATTGCAAAGTTTGTGAACAATGGATAAATCCGAATGGGACCTTGAAAAAAGAGTTCATCGAAAAGATAAAGGGAGATGACCCCAACCCGCCCCAGGATGTGCAAAGTTAAATCCCCCAGTGCGATCGCTGATAAAGTAGGGTGGGCAAATGAACAAGATTCCTGATGAAATTGCCAAACTTTCATGATTTGCCCACCCTACCCTACGGAATGGGATTGCCTCTGTGGTTGGTTGGGTTAAAGTGCGATCGCTCTTGTCGGGTGGGCAAATTGGCATGATTCGTGATCAATTGATCAAACATTAATAATTTGCCCACCCTACCCCACATTCATTATTTGCCCACCCTACTCCCCTGCAAAATCTTCTAAATCGCGAAAATATAGAACTTGTGGTAGATTACTCCCACAACAACACCCCCAATCAGGTCGATACTTGCCTCGCTCCACCCATTTGTGAAAACTGGAATATTCCCACAAATGAGGACAAGACACCAAACCATGCTTAACCGGATTATAGTGAATTTGAACCTCCCCACCCTGAAGAGGGATGGGGATTCCCAGGCACAACAACGCTCGTTGCTGTTCTCTCCATGGGCGTGACTTTCCCCCGCACCGGAGGTAGCTGAGTGGGGTCAATACCCAGTTTTTTTTGAGACCCTTACTTTTTATATTAACACTATTTGAGAGGGAAAAGAATACCCCGTCCTCTGAGGACGGGGTATTCTTTTCCCTCTCAAACTCTCCCACTCTGATAATCTAAATGTCGGTGTAAATCATGGTCATCACGAATTGTATGCTCCCAAAACCGACGTTGCCAGACATTGCTTTCTCGATGCTTACGACGAGAAGG
>NZ_JAAHIE010000667.1:0-3446 GCF_010671945.1 Moorena sp. SIO4E2 | reverse complement strand
GGCACATTTTGTCACGATATACTTCTATTGGTATATCGTGATATCCTGACAATAGGTTAATACACTGGTTAATACACTTAGGTAGTTACTACACTTAGGGGGTTTACTTAAGTGTTTTACTTTCGTGTTTTGTGTGTTCTTTCCTATTGTCGCGATATATTTATATAATTACATCAGTATGTCGCGACGTAAAGACCCAAAAAAATATTTTTTTCCCTAATCCCTGTTGCCTGTTGCCCTTCAGTTTATTGGTGAAACGGTACAACCAATAGGGGTAACAATACGTATAGCAACCAACTCCAATTCCAGGAGTAATTCCAGGACCTAGTACCAGTGGCAGACTCTGGCTCTGTCAAGAGTGCATCGATTCTCTCTTGGAAGCGACTGGTAGGCACAGGTCTACTAAAGGGAGCACAGAAATTTTCCTTAGTGATCATCGGACTGCTAACCATAGTCAACAGTGATTCTGCCAACAATAGGGCATCGACCCGTTTAGCGGCCCAATGGTCAGCACGGATTTCTCGTAGACTCAATAGTTCTTGCCACAATGACTCTGTATTTGGTAACCAAGCAGTGATTCGATGAATCCACCCTAGCCAGAAAAACCAGAAGGTATCTCGGTAATGGTGGTGAGCTTGCTCATGGGTAATAACAGCCTCTAGATGTTCCGATGAGAGAGTTTCTAAGAGTCCCTGACTGACCACAAGTTCCGGTTGCCAAAAGCCAATCTGAGCAATAAAGGGTATAGGAGTGTCTAAAAGACGAGCCAATTGACCTTGACTAGCTAGGGATTCAGGGGTTGGAGTCAAGCCAGAACAGTGTTCAACTCTTTCCCATTGCCCATTTTGCCATTGCCCTTTTATTAAGGAAATTTGGGGTAAGGAACGAAATTGTTGCAAAGACTGCCAACCAAGCCTTGCTAACTTTAGCCACAACACTACTGCCCAACCCAGAAATCCTAGCACTAGACAGTAGGTAAGCCAGTCTGTGCGTAACCCGATCATTTGTCCCTTTGGCCCCATGCATAGCACAGCCAAAGCAGTGGTTAGGAGGAGTAGGGGTGGACCAAGAAATTGTACTAATACGTGTTGCCAGCGCCTGGGCAAACTCCCAGGCAGTTGGTAGCTTGTGTGCCTGTGCCAGCAAGCCAGCCCTAATGCTGCTATAATCATCACCACATGCATTATTTTTCCTCCTTCCGCCTTTGACGTGCTGCTTGCAGTCGTTGTGCGATCGCAGAAATTTGTTCCACACTCGCTGCATCTAAGCTATCGGCAAAGGCAGCAACTACATCTGGATTGCCTACGGCTAAAAAGCGATTGAGCTGGTCATGGGCTGCGAGTACCTGGGCTTCTTGGCGAGACACTAAGGGTCTCCATAAAAAGGTACGCTGTCGTTTATCACAACTCAGCCAACCTTTCTGGGTCAAGCGGCGTAGCACTGTGGTCACTGAAGCATAAGCTAATTCCCGATCTGGGTCAGCCAAAATCTGTTCATGGACATCTTTGACAGTAGCGCAACCTAATGCCCAGATAATCTCCAAGATTTCTCGTTCCAATGGACCTAGGGAGAGTTGTTTAGGGCGATGATGGGGCAGAGGACTCATAGATTACTGGTTAATTTTGGTTTAATTTTATTTAGGTTAATTTGGGTGCTAGAGGTTATTTACAGTTTATGACATTTTGATCAGTCAGGCTATCCCGATTCATATGTAGTCGGTCTGCTTCCTTCATTGATAGTCTTGGTTCTTAGGTTTGACAGCAGTTCTTCTAAGGTTTACAGTCATTCTGAGGAATAATTATAGGCCACTCTGTAGCCTGCTATCTGTTTTGATCAGAAGGAGAATACCCTTGAAGAAGCTGCTATCAATCCTGTTGACTGCTACGGTATGGTTTACATTTGCTCTAGAACGTCCAGCCCTCGCTGGTGATGCCGCTCAGGGAGCTCAGGTTTTTAGTCAGAATTGTGCTGCTTGTCATATCGGTGGCAATAACGTGATTATGGCCAATAAAACCTTGAAGAAAGCTGTCCTGAAACGATATAAGATGTATGACCTGGAAAAAATTAAAACCCAGGTAACCAATGGGAAAAACGCTATGCCCTCCTTCCAGAAAAAGCTAACTGAGCAGGAGATTGAAAATGTGGCTACCTATGTTTTATTGCAGGCTGACAATGACTGGAAGTTGGGTAAAGAAATTCCTAATCGAAAATCCCCACAGTCCAAATCTCCACAATTAGGTGTAGAGGCTGATCAGACGCCAGTTAATCAGGACAAGACCGATACCCTTAAACCCAAAAAGCGCTCATTCTGGCGCTTATTCTTTTGATTACCCTCAGGTTAATTACTCGATAGCGCCTTTCCGGGGTTACTAAAACCGGGGATTTGCGATTTTTGCAGTTCAGGAGTATGAAGATGCGAACGCTATCTTATCACCAAGCCAAAGCCTATTCACAACAGGTAAAACCCTAACTTCCGCAACCACATCAGGTAGAGTAGCAATCTAGTACATGATTAGGGTTACTTTGCGTAACATACCCGCATGTTTTCAACAAAACTCCTCTGGGAATGTGGTACAATGCGCCTATGCAATAACCAAGCAATAACAGTATTAGGCAAGACATCCAGATCATCTTCTACAAGAGTGGGTAGCCTGTGAAAAGGTAACTGAGTAAAGCCATCAGTTTTAAATCTCCCGAAAATAAAGGAGTAGAGCAACAAAGTCACCTCAAATTCAATATTAGGTTGGGTTCCAGCCGATTTGAAGCCTGTGGATAGGGTGCTGCCGACAGTCCTAGTTGAAACAGGAAGTAAACAGGCGTCGTTGTGACGTTTTTGTCGGCGATGTTCACGTTTTATAGAACAGCTAAGAGTAGGTTTTAACAATTCCAAGCAATTCTGCCATCCTATTGATGACAGCAAGTCGAGCTATGTCTACCTAAATGTTGTATTATAACCATCAGATTAGAACTATCTGGGTGGTTTTTGTAAAGTTATGTGACAGATTCGGGAACTGCGACATAAAAGGTGTGGACTCAACCAGATAAGTAACTGGTGAGTCAAAATCAATGGTGCTAGTTAGGTTACCAACAAACCCAAGCTCAAGAGGTTGACCTAACTCTTGCTAGTCTTATAGAGCAGATTATGCCCAAAGACAGGTAATGCTCATCCTCAGGATTGGTTTCGGTGTTAGCTGTTAGGAAGTACCCAAACGGGTGTGTGATAAGAAATCCGGGTATATACTTACTGTATAATACATCTCCAGAAACTCGGTTTTGACCCAGGCAGTGCAAGGGTTTGAGGTTAATTTTTGGAGATGTCTATAGAGTAAGTCGGGAAAGATTTATGCCCAAACGCTTGAGACTATTACCTCATCTGAGTTGTGAGGAATTGGAGGAACGGTATCGTCAAGCCAGTGATGCTGTAGAACGCAGCCAATACCAAATCC
>NZ_JAAHIE010000666.1:0-3453 GCF_010671945.1 Moorena sp. SIO4E2 | reverse complement strand
GGCAAATGCTTATATACTAAGGTTACCTGATCGGAATGTTTGTCCATAAACTGCTTTACGCTTTGGTTAGCTTCGGCACAAAATGGACATTGAAAGTCAGAAAACTCCAACAGCACAATGTTATTTTCCGCCACACCAGTAGTAGGAGAATTCCCAATTATCGATGCTGGCTCTGTACTCATTTGCTGCAAAAATGCTTGCCTGGATTGGGCTAGCTCTTGCTGTTTTTCCTGCTGGTAAGCTTGCAGGGACTGTAAAATAGCCTCTGGATTATTCCGGATAATGCTTAACACTTGCGCTTCTAGTTTATCAGTGTTGGCAAGATTGTTGCTGCAACTGCTTAAAGTGAGCAAACATAGGAATAAGCTAACAATAGTTAAGGAAATTAGAGACAACTGTTTCATTTTAAACTGTTTACTGTTTAGTAGTAATGACCAACTGTTTACTATAGCATTTTTCAGAGTTATCAAGTACAGTCCAATTAAGAACGCCCAGATATCAGTGACATAACTCCTTTAAACCAAGTCAACCACCATCAGCTTTCCTTCGGGAAGCCATCAACAGGGGAGTTGTTCAGTCGTTGTTCAGTTTCAGCATCGTAACTGCCATTCTCTTCAATTCGGTCTGTTGGATTGTTCAGATTCCAGAGTTGCTGGAAAGCAAGGACAGAATCAGCTCCGATGTTAATGGTATTGCCTCCTCGATAGTCGAAATGTTGATCGTCCGCCGCTCCAAACCATCGCCAGCCATACTTTTCTAGAAAGGGTTTCCAAGCCTGATAATCTCGAATATCGAGCGCTAGACCACTCTGATGATTACTTCTAGATGGAGGAGCAACGATTAGAATCTCGCAACGCCGATTACGGCCATGGTTAAATAGGACTAGTTGGTCAGCAATGGTTCGATAGGCACTTGCCACGACTAATGATTCACCTCTTTCATCAATAGCTTGTTGAAGTGCTTGTTTAGCTGGTGGTTGAAGATAGAGCCAAGTAGCCTCTTCCATCTCTACATTCAAATCTTCAAAACTGACCAGGGAATTGGGACGTACGACATTTAGCCGATTGATGAGTTGTTGATCAAGTCCACGAACCTTACCTATCCCCTGAGAGAATGAGCAGGTAGTAACATCCTTAACTTCGAAAACTTCGAATTGAGAGGCTTCTACTACTACTCTAGGTGAGGGACTTAGTATTAGAGCGTTTTGAAACAAGCTTACTCCTCCAACTAAAACTAAACTAAGTATCCCCGAGGTCACCCAGTAAACTCTAAAAGATTTCGGTTTTTCCCTAGTCAATTCTTTATTCTTAGGGAGTAGTAAACGAACTCCAGCAACATGAACGTGATTACCCCAGCGTCGAATTTTGTCAAATTCAGTTTTTGCCCCCTTCAAATCACCACGAGCAAATCTGGTCATACCACGACCATAAATCAGCAGCTTCTTAAACTTAGATAGGGGCTGATCTAAAGTTTCTACCACAGCAGCAATCCGGATTATATCATCCCGGTCGTGCTGATATGCTCGTGATAGGGCTAATCCTAATCCCTTGGCTGATGCTTTTGGTCGAAGATAAGCCTGGGCTGTCCACCGTTGAGCTTGGGCAAAGTCCTGAATATCTGGGTCATCGCTTTCTAGTTGCGGCTCGATATAGACTAACAAAAATTCAGATAACTCTTTAATACGCTGTTCACCAAAATTGTGATTATCTTTGAGATAATTCAGCAGCATCTCCCGGATAGTTGCATCCATTTCATAGATTTCTAATCCCACTTCTTCCCAAAGACCAGAAAACAGTAAATCTGTGACAGCTACCCAAGGAATATCTATCCCTCTACCCTTGACATCTTGCTGAAAATTTGTCCAAATACAGTACAACAAGTCAGGGGTAATCGCTAAGGGTAAAGCAGCGTGACAAGCCAGTAAAAAATGTGCCTCTCCAAAGCGTTTTTTAAAGGATTTAATCTGTCGTTGGATAGTGTCAGTTTTCATGGTTTCATGTTAGATAGCAAAGGGAGTAGGGAGTAGGGAGTAGGGAGTAGGGAGTAGGGAGAATAAAATTGAATATAACTCATTAGTACGAAAAACGCTATATAGTTTTTTTAAATAGATCCTGAAAACCAATGCTGACTGATCATGACACCAAAAACTCCTCGCATATCTTGACACTGTTCCCTGTTACCTTTTTCTATGAATCCTATGTTTACATCTGAAGTCAACATCTTATAGCGTTTATCATAGCTATAAGCTACACCGAATTGTTTACCTATTCCCTATTCCCTATTCCCCATTCCCTGTTCCCTGCTCCCTGCTCCCTGCTCCCTACTCCCTTTGCTAGCTAACCCAATTGAAAACAGCTCTATAATCAAAATACCTTCAGTTCACTCATCGTACCCGCAAAACATTTATTGCATTTTGTAAACCTTCGCGACTGAATTCAAACATTGGTACCAAAGGTCTAATCTCACCAGCAGTTGTCCCATTCCAACGGTTGCAAGGCATGGGATTAAGCCAAGCCATGGCACGCACCTGCTGTTTGAGTTGTCCGAGAAAGGCTTTGGTCAATTCAATCCGCTGAGGGTTAAGTCCACCACGAGCAGCACCACCATCGCTAAACATCAAAACTACAGTCCACTGCACAGGAAGCTGGGAGAAAATCATGGTAATGGATTCTGCTTCAAGGTGATCACGGTCGTGATAGAGGTAATCCACTGGACAATTGTGAAAATAGTAGATAGTGGTTTTACCCCAGCGTCCAGCTTGTAAGGCAGTTTCTGTTAGCCGATGGGATAGTCGATGAAACGGTATCATTGAGCCTCCTTGGTCGATTAACAGTAATAGCTCCGTACGATTGACCCGAGGGGAGATAAAGACAGGCTCTAGCAATAGACCTTGCCGTCCAATCTGGTTAACGGTTGCCTCGATGTCTAGTTCTGTCCGAGGTCCTTCTCTGACCAGACTGCGCAAGTAACGCCAGCTTTGTTTCATTTGCCTACGGGTAACGGGATAGTATCCTGTAGTGATCACAATGCGATCGCTAAACCCTGGCTTAGTCTTACGAGAACTCTGCCTTACTGTTTTCGCAATTTGTAATTCATCTATTTCATGAATGATTAGTACTGGCTTAAACAGTGTTTCTTGCGGGCGATTGCGAGATTTAATAATGTTCCAAAATACCCAGACAGTCAATAACGATCCTCCACCTATAGTTAGGATAACTGGCCAAATACTATTGTTTTTATTATTCGTATTGTTATCAAAATTATTGATAGCTATTCCATTGGGATTAGTTGGGGGTGTTACTGGATTTTTTTCTTTTTCTTGAATTACTTCTTGTTGCTCTGGTTGAGGTTTTATTAGAGGAATTATATTTGATATAATAATTACAATTCCAATAATAACTACTCCTACTCCTAGAAACCAATAACTAAGTCTTGGTAAATAGTTATTTACCA
>NZ_JAAHIE010000665.1:0-3467 GCF_010671945.1 Moorena sp. SIO4E2 | reverse complement strand
TCTTAATTTTGTCGGCAATACCTTGGGTAACTTTAGTGGCAATTTCCTTCACTTTACTAATGGCTTGTTCAATAACCTCTGGTATTTTCTGGGCAAACTCTCTGAGTTTATCGGTAATAGTTTTAACTTTAGCTGTCAGAGTCTCAATATAAGTCTTGATTTTATTAAAGAAAGGAACTAAAGCTCCTGTAGTAGCACCATCTCCTGCAGTACTAATTAATTCTTCTAAAGCAGTTTGGAAATTGGTAATATTAAAGTTTTGTAAATTTGCCAGAGCTGTATCTGTGCTAGCATCAAGGCTCTCAATTTTTCTAGCAATCGCTCCAATGCTTTTTCTCAGTTTTGGAAATTGCTCTTTTTTTAGGGAAGTAGGGTCTTTTAGTGAACCCAGCAGTTGTTTATACTCTGCTATTAATTTAATTCGATCCTCGATATTCATTTCAATGCGGCTAAGAGCCTTGGAAGGAAGTTGTTCTGCTAAGGAGTTAATCTGCTCCTTAAAAATTTCGGTGAGGGCTTGTGAATCAATTTTTTTCAGTAATTCATCTGGATCTGACAATTTATCGAGGAATTTTTTTAGTGCTTTGAATAAAACATCCAAGGTGCGAACAGGTAACATTCCTGCCTTGGTGACAAATTCTTCAAATTCCCCAAAGATAGTTTTTGTGTCTGTGGGCAAGTCTCCGATACTGAAGCTACCTGTCAAGTCTTCAGTTAAAGAGCCAATAGTCTTTTTAATTTCATCAGCAATAGTCAAGTCTCCGAAATCAGCTGCCTTGGGTAAGGGAATGGCTGCGGTAAGGCTGTCGAAGTTAATTTCTGTAAGTTGGTTGATTTTTCCTGATAATTCTGCTTTCAGTTCCTCAGCAGATAAAGGCACCTGGGAAATTATATTCTTTACATTTGTCAAATCGACCTGAGGAAGCTGCTTTTCTATTTGCTGCTGATAATTACCAACATCAGGAAGACCATTTTGACCCAGTTGAGCAACAGTACTTTCCGCTTGAGTACATTGATTTTGAGCATCAGCAAATGCTACTTGAGGATTAATATCTTTTAATTTATCGACAATAGAGAGTGCCATAATCTTGAGTCTGATTAACTGAATCTTGTGTGTAAAAGCCGGTTGAAAGCTAAAAACGGCAACTTAAATACGTAAGCATTCAGCTGTCAGCCGTCAGCCGTCAGCCGTCAGCTAAAAGCTCACGCTACTTGAGGTGCCGTCAGCAGTCAGCTTATTTTATTCAAAAGCTGTTCTGTGTAGCGTGGTCACAGGCCCGAAGGAGTTTCCCCCACTCGCGCTTGGGATCAAGACAGCGTAAGGGTATTGCATTAGCTGATAGCTGATAGCTGATAGCTGAATGCTTACTTAAATCCCAAAAATAGCTTTTAATCCTTCTGTCACTTTATCTAAATCTTTTGTGGCTTCCTGTACGGGTTCTAAAGCTCCTTTTAACGGTTTAAATGGGTTAGTAATTTCCGGAATAGTACCCAGTTGTAGAGCATCAGGAAGAGTAGCAACATCCATCAGATTCTTCGCCTTAACCTGAATCGACTGGTCTACCTGAGCAACAGCTGCACCCCCTTGACTACTAGGAGGATCAGTATACTCAGCAATGGTCAAAGTATAGCTGAACTGCTCTGGCTCCTTAGCTAATTGAAACACCTCAAATCGTTCCACAATAACCTGGCCAAAGTAGCTTCTGCCAACAATTTCGGCAATAAAATCCACCGGTTTTCGCTGTTTGTAAATTTGTCGCAGTGCCTCCAAGTCCTTACTGGCTGTAGAACCGTAAAAGATACCGCTAATCCCTAATAAGACTGAGTCCCGTCCCAAGTCCTGTACAAGGTTTCCTGCCATACCAGGAACACGATGGGAGATCAAATTCGCTTGCTCTAGGGTGACCAGCCGATGCACTCGGTTTAGCTTAATTTTTCCTAACTCAATAGCCATGATTAGCTGCTCCCATAAAATCTGCGGTATTCGCGACTGACTTTGCTAGCGATCGCGTCCATAATCTGATCTAAGTCCATTTCTGGTGTACCGTTGCGCCTGATCATCTCTGTTTCAACCTCTGTTTCTAGCTTGCTGGGATCGGAAGAATGGGTGATGGGTAATGGGTAATGGGTGATGGGTAATGGGTAATGGGTAATGGGTGATGGGTGATGGGTAATGGGTAATGGGTAATGGGTAATGGGTAATGGGTAATGGCTGATCGCTGATCGCTGAGGGCTGATCGCTGAGGGCTGAGGGCTGATCGCTGAGGGCTGATCGCTGAGGGCTGATCGCTGAGGGCTGATCGCTGATGGGTCACTGGAAGTTTGAAGAGCCTGGGGTGGGGTAATATCAGTATCCGCACCCAAGGGAAACCTCTGCCAGGTTTCGGGACTCCCACCACTGATTTCCTGGGGTTGCTTAATCATGGCATGATTTGAAGAGTTTTGTGGAATGGGCATCTTGCCTGTTTCCTGCCTGGGGCTAGGGCGTGTCTTCAAACTCGGAGTACCCCCATTATCCCCCGAGCGAGGGATTGCTCGCTCGGGGGACTTTGAGTATGGCTCCCCCCTTATTAAGGGGGGCTGGGGGGGATCATCATCTGGCGGAAAACTTTGAAAACACGCCCTAGCAGGATGCCCACCCCACTCATATTCATCCGAAGATTCAGCAATGCCGATTTGCTCACCACTCCGATAAGAATCAATCAGTAGATCGGGAGTTGCATGTGTAAATAGTACTTGATCTCCCGTGTGCTCGAAGTCCCCCCGATCTACTAGGTTTGAGTGCAACGTGGGATCAGAGGCACTAACCAGATTAGGGTTTGCTAAATCTAGCGGTTCCTGGGAAGGTAATAATTCGGCAAGTTCTTTCAAGCCCTGAACATTATTCGAATGCTTTGGTAAGAGTGCTTCATTCCTGTCCAGAGTCGGTTGTTTAGATCGAGATTGGGTTGAGGGAGCAACAGAGGAAGAAGGGAAGAGTTCTTGATCTAGGGTCAGCTCCTGGGCAGGAGTAGTTGTGGGCACCTTCTGCCCTGTGCCTTCTGCCTTCTGCCTTCTTGTAGCCCCTGATTCCACCCTAGAGAATTGTACATCCCCTGAATTAACGAAAACGTCGCTATTATTCCCCTGGCTGACCTGATCGCCACCGACTGGTGTTGACCAACTATCCTCCATAGTTGGATTAGGAGTTGGGTGTGGTGGAATGGGCCTCTTGCCTTGTGGAATGGGCATCTTGCCTGTTTCCTGCCTGGGGCTAGGGCGTGTCTTCAAACTCGGAGTACCCCCATTATCCCCCGAGCGAGGGATTGCTCGCTCGGGGGAATTTGAGTATGGCTCCCCATAATTTTATCGATAGCAGTGGTATCGGTGCATTAGTGAGTAATCACAAAAGCGCCCTAGAACAAGGGGTTAAAACGTTGCTTAAAAATGTCACTCCCCAAGTCATGTCTGTATTGGTCATTACAGGA
>NZ_JAAHIE010000664.1:0-3509 GCF_010671945.1 Moorena sp. SIO4E2 | reverse complement strand
TCTTCATGGTGATTAACTTCAACGGGCCAATCGAGAGGTAGGTCAATCTCGTCAAACAGCGCTCGATACTTGTAGCCACAGTTTTCGCCACCATTGCTAGCTATCCAGAATTTAGGGTGCTTAATATTATAGGTTGTCTTCCACGTCCAGGATTCTTTATCCCAGTAATCTGGATTATCGTAGCCATTATCATTGACAAACTCCAGAAATTCTCCGTTGGTAATCAGATACTGACTGGCTAAAAACGGTTTAACCTCTACCGAACGATTGCCATATTCACTATCCCAGCCATAGATAGGATAATCCTCTGGTTTACCAAGTGCTACCGAACCCCCAGAAACTTTGAGCATTTCATTCTTGGAAACCTTGCCATTAGAAACAGCATAATTCCAGCTGTCAGGACGTTCAAGCCGCTCTACAGGCAGTTGTCGGATCAGCATCGAAGAGGTTTCAAAGTGGATGCGACTGTGTTCAATTCCCATCATCAGCGCCCAAAGAGGATGATTTTGATGAATTGGCAGATTCAGAGGAGTCTTTTCGATAGTTTCTATAACCACCCCATACACTTGATCTCGATACCGCCAAACCTCTTCCACTTTCGGCCAGTGGATATCTTTGGTTGCTTGATCGAGTTCTTCAGGAGTTTCCGGGTCTACACCAATCTCAAACAGGATTTCATAGTTAGGATTAATGGGTTTATCCAATAACCCAACCCCAAGGAATTTATTGATGTAGAAGACAGCAGAGTGACCCAAATAGAAAATCAGACGGTTTCTTAAGGGGTCGGGACTGATATAGAATGTTTCTTCCCCAACCAGACTTTTCATCAGAACATCTTCGAGTTCCCATGAATTCTTAAAGTAATTGATAATAGTTTCGCTATTGCAGGTGTCAAGGCGAGGGAATTGAGTAGATTCGAGAGTATCCATCCTTTGAGTTCCAAATACTATTCTTCAACTTAGGGGTGTCTATATTCAGCGGTCAGCGGTCAGCGGTCAGCGGTCAGCAGTCAGCGGTCGGCTTATTTTATTCAAAAGCGGTTCGGTGTAGCTTGGCGACAGGCCTTTGCCTGAAAGCTGATAGCTGATAGCTGATAGCTGATAGCTGATAGCTGATAGCTGATAGCTGATAGCTGATAGCTGATAGCTGATAGCTGATAGCTGATAGCTGATAGCTTACACGTCAATTACACACCCTGTATCTGACACAGGAGTAAACCAAACCATTCCTTGGTATCAGTCCAAGCCTGAACTGTGTTTAGTCCCCGACCGTTTAGATAGTGCTGCATTTGCTCCACATTGAATTTGCGAGAAATTTCTGTAAGGATGCTTTCTCCTGCTTGGAACTCAACTGTTAAATCCAGGCTGGCTAAGCGCACAACATGGGTCTCCTGGCAATGTAAATACATCTCAATCTGAGTTTCCGATTGATTATAAATGGCCTGATGGGTAAACCGATCCAGGTCAAAATTTCCTTGGAAACGCCAGTTCAGATGTGCCAGCATATTCAGGTTAAATGCCGCAGTCACCCCCTGACTATCGTTATAGGCAGCTTCCAGAATCTCCTTGGGTTTTTGTAAGTCAATGCCCAGCAAAAAGTAATCTCCTGGTGCTAGTAAACCTGTCATTTTCTCAAAAAAGCGATCGCACTGTTCAGGAGCAAAATTCCCCAAGCTACTACCCAAAAAGAAAACCATCCGCCTAGGTAATGGTGTTGGAGTTAATTGGCTCAGGGCGTGTTCATAGGTTCCCACCTGACCCTGAACCTTTAACTTGGGATAATCCAGCAACAGCTGCTTGGCACTCTCCTCAAGAATCTCCCCACTGACATCAATAGGAACATAGCGCAAGGGATATCCCTGGTTTTCATAGGCATCCAACAACAAGCGAGTCTTGGTAGAGCTGCCACTACCCAGCTCCACCAATTCGCAAGCTCCCGTCAATTGGGCTACTTCTACAGCATACTGTTGTAAAATTTCTGCCTCTGTGCGGGTGGGATAATATTCCGGTAACTCGCAGATTTCCTCAAATAATTGGGAGCCTTTTTGATCGTAAAAGTAACGAGGTTGCAAACATTTCGGCGTTTGGGTTAATCCTCGAATGATATCTTTGCCATCATCTGTTGCAGTAGGCAGGTTGGCACTCCCGAGATAGTTAATTCCTAGGCGATCCTCACTGAATCTCAGATTCTTTGTGGTCTCTTGAAAAGTTGTTGACATAATACTCTTTTAATTTTAGTTTTCCAAAAACAGTTTTCTAAAAACAGTACATTTATACTGCTTAAGACATGATCGGATTAGCACCGGTTAAGAGTACCATAATTTTTACCAGTTTTTAATAGCTCTTACTTTGGGTTCGCTGTCCAAAGTAAGAGCTATACTTTGTCGATTTTGCCTGAGGGCAGGGCAAACCCATCTAAATTAGTTTGACAAATAAGCAAGAGTATGATCAATGAAAGCTAAGTTAACTTGATGGCCAAATTTTATGGCCAAATATGATATAATGAAATCATCACTAATTTTTTTTTTTGAATACAGGCTCTTTCCACTGCTAAATGCTTCCTTTCCCAAAGAGTTTAATTAACATAACAAGTACGGAATATCCAAATTTATTTAAGACTACAAATTTTTTATACATAAATCAACATCAATGATTATGAAAAACACTGATATTCAAATAAAAAATATCTCAGATTTAAAAAGATTAGGTTATTTAATAATTGATAATTTTTTGACAATTAGGGAATGTGAAACCCTTTTAAAAACAATCGCTAATTATCGACAAAAAAAATATGAAGTAACTGAAGTTTATCGACCTTTTAAAGAAAGAGATCTTCGATATTTTGTAATTAATGGGCAACAAATTGAGAAATACTTACCTGAAGTATGGCAGTTATACGAGAATGTCAATCTATTAGTGAACAAAGTCAGTAGTCAGGTTCTATTTCCTCTTAGTAACAAATTACCAGCAGTTAACATTAACATCATTAAACCAGGTGGAGAGTATCGATGGCACTATGACAGAAATGCTGTTACCGCCTTACTATATTTAAATTCAGTAGAAGGTGGGGAACTAGAAATGTATCCTAACTATAGGCTTAGGTTTGGCAGGAAAAACCAACAATTCACCTTTATACAAAAGTGCTTGGATGCTGTAGTAAAGCTTAAGTTAATTCGATATTTTTTTGGTAAAAAAGTATTTATCAAACCTCGTCAAGGGATGATAGTGATTATGCAAGGAGACAAATGTCTTCATAGCGTGAAAGCGTTAGAAGGTGAACAAGAAAGAATTAATGTAGTGATGAGTTACGACTTTCCAGGAGTGGAGTTTATTGTAGAGAAGGGGCTAGATTCTTACTTGTATACGAATCAAAAGGGAATTTCTTCAGATCCAAATTATGTATAGGGTTCCTAGAATCACTATCATCCCTTGACGAGGTTTGATAAATACTTTTTTACCAAAAAAATATCGAATTAACTTAAGCTTTACTACAAGATCGGAAGAGCGGTT
>NZ_JAAHIE010000663.1:0-3513 GCF_010671945.1 Moorena sp. SIO4E2 | reverse complement strand
ATTAACCATTAACCATTAACCATTAATCATTAACCATTAAAGAATTTGGAAACTGAGCATTCAATGCTGGCAATACTGGACAGGGTTTCTTCTGCTGCAAGTTATCTCCTTTACCACTAAAGGTATTCCACCGAAATGGTCCCAAATCGGCGGCGGCCATCCACAGCAACCGTTTAGCTCGGGTCATGGCTACATAGAGCAAGCGGAATTCTTCAGCAGTCTTAAGCTGTGCGGCTTGTTCCCAAGCCTCGGGTGCCATGGGTAAGGGTTTACCGTGAAGATAGGCACGAATTTGAGCTCTGGCTACTTCTGCTAGGGTAAATTCTCCCAAAAACTGAGCGGCAGTAGGTACCCACGGATTACCAGGAAGGGTGTCTTCATGGAGAAAGGGCAAGAAAACATAGTCCCAGTCTAATCCCTTGGCTTTGTGCATGGTGATTACAGTCAGTTGATGGGAACGCAGATAAGGGGAGTCTGTATTGTCTGGGTCTACAGGTTCAAAACGTTCTGAGCTAACGATTTCCTGAAGTACTGCTAGAGTTTCACTGATAGAACTGTTGCCAAAGGTCTGTTTTGCTATCCGTTCGGCTAATTTATCTGCTGTGGCTAGCTCGGATTGGTCATAGTTTAAGGTCTGAGCCAGGAAGGAAATTAGGTGATAATTGGGGAGTTCTAAACGAGCACGCAGTAAATCACAGCAGTAGCGGCGAGCTTTGATAACTGCTTTGGTCTGGGGTGGGTCCAATGGACCAGGATAGAGGAATTGTTCGGGATAGGTGGATAGAGCATTGAGGTCTTGGGTGGGAATTAACTGACGTTTTACCAAGACATCTAGGGCAGCTTTTAGGTAATCCGGAGAATGGGGACGGTCGAGAAATTGCAGCAGTGTTAGGATTTGACTGGGAACGTGGGATTCGCGATCGCGTTTTTGGACATCATACACCTCAATCTCATGCTGGCGTTTAAGATACTCCAGTTGTTCCACCACAAAGCTCCCTTGTCGATTCTCCCGCACTAACACAGCAGCGTTATGGTTTTGGTTTTTGGCAAATAGCTCCACTACTCGCTTTCCAATCAGCTCGACTGTGTGGTAAATGTCCTTAGGAGTGTAGAGTTCTAAACCTCTCCCTTCTGGATTTGGGTTGGCATCCGGTTGAGGGTCATTGGCATCTACTCGACGAATGGTTTGAGGACGAAAGGGTAGCTCGGGAGACGGTTGGGTTTGGGGGATAGAGTCTGGCTGTGGTACTGTTTCGGTAGAGTTTTTGCTGCCATAGGTGCTATTGACCCAATTCACGATAAAGTTGGCAGCATTGATGATAACCTGGCTACTGCGACCCGCTTGATCCATTGTGGCTAAACGTCCTATTCCCTGACAGTCTTGGCAAAACCAATTGAAATAAATTGGGTCAGCTGGGGTAAAGGTAGAGTTAATGGCTTGATTGGGGTCTCCAACTCGGATCAGATTTAGGGTATGGTGTTGGGAGGTTGAAGGTTGGGAGGTTGAAGGTTGGGAGGTTGAAGGTTGGAAGGTTGAAGGTTGAGAGGTTGAAGGTTGGAAGGTTGAAGGTTGGAAAGTTAAAGGTTGTTCCGGTAGCGTGGCCAATAGGCCAAGGTTTGGTTCGGCACTAGCTGGTAATGTGGCCAGGGTTTGCAAGAGTTGGTATTGTAATGGTGTGGAATCTTGGGCTTCGTCTTCAAAGACGGCAAAAAATTGATTTTGCCAGAGCTGACGGATGGCATCGTTTTCTAGCACTCTCAGCGCAGCTAGAATCATGTCGTCGTAGTCGATGAATTCACGCGATCGCACTATGGTTTGATACTGTTGATACAGTCCTGCTGCGATCGCTAATATTCCATATTCATCCGTTGTCTGTTCACTGAGGTGCCACAAATCTGCTGGTAATAACCCAGAACTTTTGGCTTCATGGATAACGGTGTAGGCCAGGTTAGGTAAAACTTCCGTTCGCAATACGGATTGTCGGCGCAACCGTTCTGTTTCTTCTCCATCAAAGCTTCGACCTTCGAGCAAGGTCAGATACCGGCGTGGATAATTAGCAATCCACTGTTCCACACAAGCACGGATTAAGCGATGACTTTGATTTGGAGTTACTAGAGTACTACTGTCTAGATTAAGTCCCGATAATTCTGGATGACGGTTAGCAATGTAGAGGGCTAAACCATGTAAGGTATAGACTACAAAACTATTTTGTGGGACCTTAAGGGTTTTTAGGTCATCGCGGATTTTAGCTCTTATACTGGCAGCGGCAGAGCGAGTGAAGGTGACTACCAGCAATTGATATCTGCTATGGAGTTGGTAATTTGCGATCGCAATTGCTGCAGCTTTTGCCATGCCAGTAGATTTCCCAGCACCAGGGACAGCAGAAACCGCTAAGGTTCCCCCTTGCCAGTCGGCCATCGGTTGTTGTCCCCTTCTTAAACTATTGCGGAGTCGTTGTAGTTCTTGGGCACGCCAAGCGGAGAGCGGGGTTTGCCCTGAGTCTGACTTGGTATCTGTATCCTCTGACATGTTGAGATTTGCTGCAACTGACTATTTTTTGGTTATTTTTTGGTATTGTAATTAGCCCAGGTTGCAAACCGCTATCCCTTAAGGTTTACCCTGGTTGCTCATTCAACCATTAGACCTCGGGAGTAGGGACAGATTTTCACAGGGCACTGAGATCTTAGAGTAGCTTAATGATTATTCATTTATTGTTAGAGTGATTAGTAATTACGCAACAATAACTTAACAATTTCTGCGTTTTTTTTTTAATAAAACATGCCAAAATTACATGGGCAGTGTCAGTTCTGCTCACGATACTCTTAGCAAGGTTAACTCTAAAAGACTTCTTTCGCTTTTCTCATTTCACATTTTAAGGAGGAAATTATGAAGCGAGTTGCGATTTTTTTGATGTCTTTGATGGCTGCACTGGTACTCATTGCTACCCCAGCTCATGCGTCGATTCAAGCAGGCATTATTGAGCTGTGTTCACCAGGCCCAGTGGAAACAACAAATAATGACACAAGCACATTTAAAGAAGTGTTCTTCGCAGAGCCATTTCGGGAAGGCTCAGATGTGATCGTGATTCCAATGGTTCAAACCTTTAATGGAGCAGATACCCCTGGTGTCAGGATCGCAGATGTAACCACGAAGGGCTTTAAGTTCAAAATGAACGAATTAGTTCGGGGTGGTCCAAGGCAGGCTCTGTCAGATGGAGGACATACAAAAGAAACCATAGGTTGGATGGCTGTCGGTTTCTAATCGCTCTTAGGATTTTTTTCTGACCCCTGTCGCCTGTGCCCAATGGATGGGGTACAGGCGATTTCAGCATTTTGTAGTGAAAGTGTCACAAAGGCTGTTGCACAAGCCAAGTATTACGGAACACCCAAAGCTGAAAGCCCCGTGTTTTTAAACCGGGTCAGAAGTTACCGCAAGAATAGTGCAGCCAAAGCAAGTTGGTAGGCTATGCATTAAAGGTGACAGGTTTTGTTGTAAGGCTGCACTATTAATCA
>NZ_JAAHIE010000662.1:0-3543 GCF_010671945.1 Moorena sp. SIO4E2 | reverse complement strand
AGCAATACAGTAACTGTTGATAATGCAGTCATTCAGACCCGTGTAGAAGAGGGAGCTACTGGTAATGGAGGAGATATTAATATCACTACTTCCTCCCTATCTCTTATTAATGGTGGGCGGGTGGAAGCAGGAACCTTCGGTGTAAGTCAAGCAGCTCTAACTTCTGAGTCCTATCAGAATATTGTGCAACGAGATCAGCCAGTAGCCTACTGGCGTTTAGACGAAACTACTTCGATAACGGCTGTTGACAGTTCTGGCAATGGCTTCAATGGTACTTACAGGAATGGTGTAACTCAGGGAGTTCCAGGAATATCAGGCACAGCAGGAGAATTTGATGGCAACAATGATGCTGTGGATGTTGGTATTATTGCACCAGGGTCGGAATTAGATATCAGCAATAAAGCCTTCACCGTAGAAGCCTGGGTCAAGCCAGACGAACTAAAAGAGCAATCCTATGTTGGGATACATCCAAGCAATAACCGAAACGATGGTGACGGTGACAGTCTATATTTCCGAGTGACCAGTAACGGGTCTGTCCGTTTTGGTGACTTTCCCGATGACTTGGAAACACCAGGGAACATCATTGAACCAAATACTTGGTATCACATTGTAGCTACTTATGACCAAGACTCCAACACCAACACCATTTTTGTGGATGGTCGGGAAGTGATCAGTAACAACCAAGGTGCTTTTGAAAGTCAAAACCCCCGTGTCTTGATCGGGAATTGGACGAGGGGTAACGGAGGATTCAACCAACCCTTCAATGGTGTGATTGATGAAGTCGCAGTCTATGACGAAGCCTTATCCCGTGAAAGCATTACTAGTCACTTCTTACTGGGCCAACTAAATCTTGGTGTATCTCCGGAATCCTTACCTGATCGTGCAGCAGATGCTGGCACCATTACAGTCAATGCTACTGATCAGATTACTATATCTGGAGTTAGTCCCACTAATAGTGACCTTGCTAGTGGTTTAGTGTCTAGCAGCTCAGGCAATTTCAGTGGTGTAGCTGGTGAAATCAGCATCGAGACTGATTCCTTGAAAGTGGCGGATAGAGGAGAAATAAACGTAAGCAGTCAGACAGCTCAAGCTGGTACGATCACCATCAATACTAATTCCCTCAAGGTTGAGGATGGAGGGATAATCACCGTAAGCAGTCAGACAGGTCAAGCCGGTGATATCACCATCAATAGTGATTCCCTCAAGGTTGAAGATGAAGGGATAATAACCCTAACCAGTGAGACAGGTCAAGCCGGTGATATCACCATCAATAGTGATTCCCTCAAGGTTGAAGATGAAGGGATAATCACCGTAACCAGTAACAAAGGGGTAGCAGGCGATCTAAGAATTAATGCTAATTCCCTGTTGCTTAACAACGGAAAACTTTTCGCTGAAACTGCCAATAATAATAATCAAGTATCAGGAGGGAACATCACACTAAACGTATCAGACTTAATACAGCTCAAAAACGAAAGTCTGATCTCCGCACAGGCTTTAGAAGCTAACGGAGGTAACATCACGATTGATAATAATCCATTTCTGATTGCTTTTCCCCCAACTGGTGATAATGGTAGCGATATCATTGCTAATGCTCCAATGGGTCAAGGGGGTAATATCAGGATCAATGCCTTCAGCATTTTTGGTGATATTGAAGAGCGCAAAGCTATCCCAGGCAATGGCACCAATGATATAGATGCCTCTGGTCAGACAGACGGTATGGTTAATATCAACACCATCGATAACTTCGATGAACGAGAGCCCAACAGCTTACCCACGGACCCAGGCAAGGCTCAATTTGACCAACGCTGTCAACCGAGTAATAGCACTAGCAGTAGCTTTATCAATACTGGACGTGGAGGATTACCCCCTCGCCCAGGTCAAATCAGCAGCAATAGCAATTGGGAAGATATACGCCGTCCCACTCCCCGTGGACGGTATCGCTCCCGGACTGCATTGGTGAAGCCCCCCGTTCAGCCCCCCACTACCCCTAAGCCAAAACGAATTATAGAAGCTCAAGGCTTGATGATTGATGCTGAGGGCAATATCTTTCTTACTGCATATCCAACTACCGTGACACCGGATGGATTTAGGCAGGTGTCTAGGTCTTGTTATCTGCGATAGGGAATCGGGAATCGGGATGCAGCGTGGAACAGGCATCTTGCCTGTTTCAAATGACAAAAATTTAGATATACCTCAGCCTTACTATGAAACGTCATACTCTATTCAAGAGATAATTTAATAGAAACCCTAGATTTAGCGTCCCTATGCTTCGCGCGACCCGAGTTGGCACCCAAGCCCTACTTTTTTTTCTCCTAAATTTAGTTCTCCCCATTGGCATCCTCCCGGTCTTATCCTATCCCAGCACTGTTAAGCCAATTCCTCAAGATTGGTCAGCGTCAGATTTAGTGGAACAAGGCAGAGCATTCTACACCAAAGGTCAGTTTAATCAAGCAGCAACCACTTGGGAACAAGCGGCACAAGCCTATGAATCCCAAGGGGATATACTACATCAGGCGATGGCATTGAGTTATCTGTCCTTGGCTTACCAGAAACTCCAACAGTGGTTTGATGCCGAAGATGCGATCGCATTTAGCCTCAACCTGTTAGAGACCGGAGCAGATCTCAGGGATAGCCCAGACTACCAGCAAATCCAAGCCCAAGCTCTCAACACCCTAGGTAGTCTAGAATTAGCCTTAGGACAACCAGACACTGCTCTAGAAGCCTGGCAATTGGCTACTGAGATTTATCAACAATTAAAGGATGACATTGGCATTACAGGTACCCTAATTAATCAAGCCCAAGCGATGGAAGCCTTAGGACTTTACCGTCGCACCTGTAAAACCTTATTACAAGCCTTAAAGCTGGACAATAATTGCGATTTGTCCAATCAAGAACGGTTTGAAACGGTGCTGCAAACCTTTCAACAAACCCCTGATCCCCAGATTAAAATCCTTGGCTTACGTAGCCTTGGGAATACTCTCCGTCTGCTCGGGGACTTAAACCACTCTCAGCAAGTGCTTAAAGCAAGTTTGAAAGTAGCTCAACCTCCTCTCGAAAAACGAGAGACATTACTGAGTTTGGGGGATACAGAACGTTCTTGGTACAACCACTATAAACAATTATACACCAGAACCAACTTGATAACTGAGCAAAAAAAAGTTAAACAACAGGTTATTGCTCAGGTTGATCATGCTATAAAATACTATCAAGAATCTCTTCAAGAGTCAAGCAAATTATCAGCTTCAACCAGCTTAGACATTGAACCAAAACTACAGCGATTAAGTCTACTCATTGATTACCACAATTGGTTAGAAAATTTAAATCATGAATATAATAATGATAATCAAGTTCCAAATATCCAAGACGTGAAATCTAAAATTAATGACCAAGTCAAGGAATTACTCAACAGCGAGATTACTAAATTACCAGCTAGTCGAACCGCAATCTATGCTCAAATCAATTTTGTCGAAAGCCTGATCAGCTATGATCTAAAATCGAACAACCATCAAGACAATCTTCAGCGGTCATCCTTTATCCTTCAGA
>NZ_JAAHIE010000661.1:0-3553 GCF_010671945.1 Moorena sp. SIO4E2 | reverse complement strand
TCCATGAAATTTGCTTTGAGTTTGGGACCTTAAGCTTCTCATGGAATCCCCCTGTCATGCTATCCCTGTCTTATTATTGAGACTCTATACCTACCAGTACTTTCAAGACTTCTCTGCACCACTAAGGGTTTACAGAATGCTATCGATAATGCTTTGATTTTTTTGTCCTAACCAACTCTTTCTCTGCTATAGCTTGAAACAGGTAAACCCACTCAAAAATAACCCCATTCTCGACATAAATGCGGTTAGCATTTAGTAGTTGTTGAAAGTATTGTGGATAAAGCTCAAAGTAGCGATGTTGCTTACACTTGATGACTTGACTCATTGGTTCGTCATACGCATAGCCAATTTGGGACATTAACGCCATTGTTGTCTCAGGACTAATCCGGGAGGACTGGGTAAATTGTATTCTGCCTTCAGGTATTAACCAATGGGGAGCTTGGTGAAGCATGGCATCAATCAAATCTCTGCCATCCTCTCCAGCACGACTATACAAGGGGATGTTATCCCATGCGGGTGTTGCCGGCAAATTAGCCACCATCAAATCAAAACGAGTGTCGGTAGGGATAGCCTCAAACAGGTTACTCTTCAAGGCAATAACCTGTTCTGAAACATCATTTAATTCTGCATTATACTGAGTCGCTGCAATGTAGTCTTCATGGATATCAACAGCATAAACCGTTTCAAAGTCTTGTTTCGCTAAAGCAATAGCTAATATGCCCGTACCACATCCTAAATCTAAGGCTGTTTTTCCCGTACTGTTTAACTGGTTTAGCAAGAACTGCGTATAACCCTCGGAGGGTTCTGCCATATTGGGAAAAATCTTAATTTTGATGGTTGTATTTTTAATCTTAAAGGACTTATATTGTTCTGTGTCCATTGTATGATTATATTTTAAAATTTCAACAAAGACTGATTGAGCAAACATTCCCTACCCTACAAAGGCAGGGAACCTTGCTTCAATAACTTGTCATAACGAGTGCTGATTTGCACTAACCAAGCTGTGGATCAAATTTTATCATGATTATCAACAACCTTCAGCACAATAGCAGGGCTATTTCATTCTCATGAAAGCTAATAAATGCTAGGCTTACAAGTTAGCTGAGAGTTTCATGAGTGACCATGCGTTTGTCTGCCCAATCTGCCCCTGCTGTCTCAGTTCCTAGCCTCGTCCCAGAGGAGTCACCCCCTCAGGGCATCGAGATTCTAGAAGCCAATGCCCTCATCCCAGATGTACGCAAGGTTTCTGGGAAACGGCATCAAGTAGCTCTGTGTTTAGCCCTGTTTACCTTGGCCATTGCAGCTGGAAACCGAGGTTTTCTAGCCATTGGGGACTGGCTCAACAGCTATCGAGACGAATTGCCCCCCGCTATTCAAACCCCCGTTGGGTAGGATTCCTTCCTACAGTACGATTCGCCGTGTCCTGGTCACCCAAGAAGACCACCAGTACTCTGGGGCCCTGGCTCGCTTCTTTGGCATTGAACCCAAGCCCTTGAGAAACCTTAGCTGTAGATGGTAAAGTCTTACGGGGCTCATACCAACTAGAGAGTGATAATCCTGGTTCTCCACCTCACCGAGCGATTATGCTGGTTAGTGCTTATCTGGTTGAGCGGGGTCTGATTCTCGAACCCGATCAGGTGGATAGCAAAACAAACGTGCGTCAAAGCCAAACCGCGAGTTTATTACACAACTGGCTGTCAAGGGTGTGGTGTTCGCCTTTGATGCGATTAGCACTCAAAAAAAACGGCTCAGTTGATCAAAAAGGTGTGAAAATCACTACCTAGGTGCCCTTAAAGGCAATCAGGGCAACCTATTCAAAAGCGTCAAAGCCCACTTTGTTCCTCAACAAAGTCATACTGAAGTAAGTATTGGGCATGGACGCATCGAAAAGCGCTCCGGCACGCATATGCACACAACTCGAACACATCTTGTCCTGGCCAGGGTTAAAAACACTAATCCGAGTGGAGAGTGTTCGACAATTCAAAAAGGGGAAACAACACCAGCTGGAAACCGAAACACGCTACTATGTGGCTTCTTTCATCGAGTCTGCGGAATCCTTTGCCCAACGTATTCGGGGGTATTGGGGGGGTAGAAAACAAAGTCCATTATGTGCGAGATGTCACTCAGGAAGAAGATGCTTCTCGCATTCGCATGCATCAGTTACCTCAAATCTTTGCAGTTGCTCGTAATTTTGCGCTGAATATCTATCGCTCCAATGGCTTCTCCAATATGGCTCAAGCACAGCGATACTGCCAATTTGGACTAGACACACTCAAGCGCATTTTTAGAATGAAATAGCCCTGGCACAATAGCATCAGCTCCAATATAGCTCACAGGACTTAATTCTTTTTTAAGATGCGTTACAATTGGAATTTGTTTTGCTTTATTAGTTCTTCTCCATGGGCTTTAGAGTCGATAGACTAGATTTAGCTAAATATATACCCAGTAAAACCACAGCAAAACCGAACCAATTGAATACACTAATCTTTTCTGAGAAGACGAACCAAGCTGCCATAGTAGCAAAAACGACTTCCAGGGGAACGACCAGAGAAATGAACCCTGAAGATAGTCTTTTCAGGCTATAAACTAACAGTCCTTGACCTAGACATTGACAAACAATCGCTTGGGCAATAACGGCCAGCCATCCTATGACTGAATAAGGAAAGTATCCATCTTGAGTCAACAGGAAAATTGGTAAGATTAAGAGCGTTCCAATCCCGCAACGCCATAACATGATTGTTGTGGTGCTAAACCGGCTTCGGAGTTGCTCCACAATCAACAAGAAAACACTAATACCCAATGCAGACATTAAGGCTTCTATGTCACCTTGCAAGTGACTCAGGGAAATTTGTACATCTTCTAGTCCAATCGTAATAATTCCTGCAATAGCCACTACCATTCCAATTAAGAATTTTCTGTCATAGCGTTGACCAAAGAGTATCCATCCTAACAGGGGTGTGAACATTGCATTGAAATTACGCATTAAAGTCGCATTAGCAACATTAGTCTGTGCCAGAGACCAATTCCACATTAGTAAGCTGACAGAGGCAACGGTAGCAGCACTCAACAATAGTCCTATTCTTCCTAGGGTATAGGTTTTTTGTTTTTGACTTTTGCTATTCTCAGGGTAGGTACTTATAGAATTAATACCATTCAATAATCCAAAGGCTAAAGTTGCAATCCAAAGACGATTAAATGCTATGGCAATGGATCCAATTTCTCGTTGACTTAATCGAATAAATAATCCTGCCATCGATAAGGAGACAACTGCTAGAATCAACGCGAAAAAAGCAAGTGTTGTTGTTGTGATTTCTGATTTCTGTTGGGGTTTTTCTAATGGATTACTCATTGAATTTTCAGAAATAATAAATACAAAATACAATGGTTAATTTAAGCTGTAATAACCGTATTTTCTGTATCAATGACCCTGGTTGACTGACAAAACTTAATGAAAAGCATAATCGTAGGTTTTTACCTTAAATTCGAGTCGATAGTACCTTTTCTGATGTTGTTTGCGGGAGGCCATGGCTGGGTCAGGGTCGTAATTAGAGGT
>NZ_JAAHIE010000660.1:0-3565 GCF_010671945.1 Moorena sp. SIO4E2 | reverse complement strand
AATTGAAGAATTAGAATGTTTGTTAAATCATCTTTTAAATGAAGGAGGGTTAATTATAAAATGGGTACGAAAAATAAAAAACAAAGGCAATGCTGTTATCACAGTTTAAATGCGCAACAGCTTAGCTTCATAAATCAGGGTAGGGTTGTCACTCAGATTCCGTGAGGGATGGATTTACACCATCATGGTTATCAAGTTATCATGGTTCTTTTGACCAAGCAGCTAATCCCCCAAACCTTTATTAGGTATGGTTTCTAGCTAACGAATCGCACGATGCAAAACTGAACATAATAACCATCAGCCCTTTTAAAAATGCGAACCCGTTTGATTTGCTTTTTGTCAAAGCGCCATAAGTCCCAGGTACCCTTGAGTTTTAACTTCCCTATTCCTTTCTTGTCACTGAATGTAATTGTTTTCTTGTCAGGGGAAAGTTTCCATCCTGATTGCTTATACTCAACCGACCTACAGTGTTTCTGAAAACGAGGATAGCCTTTCTTCCCAGGTACTTTTTTCTTGCAGTTTTCAAAGAAGCAAGAAATTGATGACCGGAGATGAAACCTTAGAAGAGTGGAGCCTTATTTCATGAGTTTTAACCCTTTTTTGCATAGCCTGTCGCCTATAAAGGCTCCACTCTTCTTACGGTAACTTCTAACCATGCTCTTTCAGCCGCAGCTTGTCGAGCAGTAGAGTTTAGTTCATTGGCAAACGGGAATTTTTTAGCTAGTATTTTGCAGTACTTGCTAAGGTCGTATTTCCCTGTCCCTTTGTTATCTATCCATAAACGAATGCAGCTATTCCGGATAAATTTAACCGTCCGAATTGCTTCGTTTATAGCTTGATATTGATGCGGTTTACCGTAGGCTTTAAACTCAAGTATGATCATCAGAACTCGACCTCTTCTGTTATATAATTACGCTAACACGGTTAGCGTAATATGTCAATTACAAACAAAATAAATGTGACACGGCGACTAAACTCGCTGGTCGCTTTCATCCCGGATAATAACGATGCGGGGCTTTCAGTGTTTGATTTCCGAGTAAATCAACAAATGAAAGTTACGACAATATCCTTGAACGGGGACTATTTTCAGGCGTTGCATGCAACGCCTTTTCTATTAGACTTTGCTGCAGTTGTCGGGAATCGGGAATCGGGAATCGGGAATAGCGATCGCTTAATCAAGAGGTGCGCTTGACCTAGGCGAATTTAATTACGGGTCAAGCGCACCTAAAAGGGAATCAAGGTCAAAGAAGACTGTACCTCATAACTGCGATAAACACTACAATCAGTTATCAAAAAATATAGCAACATTTTCCTAGATAATCTCTCTATTGACCCCTGTTACCTATTCCCTATTCCCTACTATTTATAATTTACGATTCCTGATCAATTGGATTCTTACCAACATCAAAAATAATTATAAGTTTAGCATCCGGCATTAATCGTTTCAAGGCCCACAAATGGGGAGCATCCCATTTTGGAAAATACAAGGAAAGGGTTGATTTTTAATTCGCGACTATTAATCGCGAATTAAATCACCAGTGTGGTGCTGAACTACTCAGACTGGCATAATAAAGAAGTAGATGTTCATACACTTTACTTATGACTCCATCCGAACGGGAAGAGCTGGAAGCTTGTTTAAGACGAGCCAGTGAGATCTTGTACAACAATACTGACACAGATAGTTTGGAAACCTTAGCTGATCTCGAAATTGCAGTCAGAAACCAGGTATTAGAACAGGTCAGTCCCAAAATTGCCCTTTTTTGATCGCCAAAAAGACCAATACCCAACGAGGAAAAACCCGAACCATTAAAAGCTGTCTGGGAAAACTGAAGATTACCAAAAAACAAGCAGATGCTTTGGGAATAGAACCATTAACGCGCCATAGCCCTCTGCTGGAAAAATGCTGTCTCCTCTTGAGTGCTAATGAATCTTATCAAGATGCAGAGCAGGACTTATATCTCTTAACGGGACTCAAAGTTGGTCATTCCACTCATCATTGGCCAAAGGCCACGCTACGCGAACGAAAGGTTAACCAAATTGAGTTACCACTTCCTGATCTAAAACAAGGGTTATCTGAGGTTAGTGTCGATGGAGGAAAAATCCGCCTGAGGACGGAAATCAAAGGACAAGCTAGTTTTTGGCAAGAATACAAAACAGCTCGCTTACAAGGGATTTATTACGGAGCATTCTTTCAAGACAATCTCTCTTTAACCGATTGGATAAATAGTCAACAGTTGACCTTACCCTTCTACTGCTTGGGAGACGGACATGATGGAATCTGGAACATATTTGCTGAAATTGGTGAGCATCAGCATCGAATTGAAATCTTGGACTGGTATCACCTGATGGAAAATCTTCATAAAATAGAAACAAATAAATCAACCAAAGAACAGTTGGAGGCTTACCTCTGGATGGGAAATGTATCCGAGGCTAAGAAGTTGTTGAAGTCAGCTCAGCCACTGGGAGGAACTAACTTTCTTCACTATCTCAAAAAACACCAGAAACGGTTAATCAATTATCACTATTTTCAAGAACAGCAAATTTGTTCAATTGGAAGCGGTGCAGTGGAATCAGCTGTCAAACAAATTAGCCACCGAGTTAAACTAAGCGGAGCCCAGTGGCTAAGAAAGAATGTCGCTAATATCTTACAACTGCGTTGTGCCTATCTCAACGGTCAACTAGCTATTTAAGCCCTTACAAAGCCTCTCGAATTTGACAATATTTGCGAGTTATAATCGCGAATAGATGTTGGAGGTCTATTGAGAGTAATGGGCAGAAGAGTTTCCAGTAAATTACAACAGAATAAACTAGAGAGAATAACTCGTTTACAGACGGCGATTGCTAGTCTTGAAACTTACAAAAATTTCTTCGAGCGTCAAGGGGAACTCGCCCCGGAAGATGCTTGGGTAGCGCGTTATCAAGTCCGACAGTCCCAGAAAGCCTACTGGTACTATAAACTACAAGCTCCTTCACCCACCTTTCCCACCAGGGGTGATACCCCCAAGCTAAGTAAATATAAGCATTTGGGGAAGGCTGGAAGTGAAGCCCATGTCCCTGGGGTGATGGGTGTAGCCAGAAGAAGCATAGTTTCCGAATTACAAAAAAACATTGATTCACTCAAAAATAGCTTACTAGATATTTCTTTCGACTCCGAGCAAGAAGATATCTAAGTTAGGGTATTATTCGCGATGAATACTCGCGAATAAAGGTTCCCTTTTTTCCAAAATGGGATGCTCCCCACAAATGTCCCTCGGCATCTGACCGATTGCGAAAGCGAGCAACAACAACTCGCTGCATTTGTGGTAACAGCCTAATGATCACCCACGGGTGAAGCCGTTCCGAATAAGTCATAATCGAACCATCTGGGCGACCGAAGAAGGCGCTCAAAGGAGTGAAGGTTCCGTAACCTTCCGATCAGCTAGGGTTCAAGCGAAGTTTCCACCCAAAGGGGCATAACGAGATGGATATCAACGGCTCACAAGCTGAGGTACTCCCGAATTGTTATGTCTCACAGCTAGAGGGTAATGCGTAACCAGAAGCATATACCGCATGATAATGGAACGTT
>NZ_JAAHIE010000066.1:0-22562 GCF_010671945.1 Moorena sp. SIO4E2 | reverse complement strand
AAAATTGTATTATCCATAGCTAAAACCATTAGACAACAGCAGGACGTTACTAAAAAAGAGCAAGAATGGCTTCAAGGGTTAAATTATCTCAGAGAATCCGACCTAATAGACTTTCCCTGCGACGATTTGGTAACACTCAATCATCTTTGGGAGCAGTATAGTCAAGGTCATTTTGGATTTAGAGTACAATCTCAATTGTGGCAGCAAGTTAGTCAAGATTATAATAAATTCGCCGATCTAGTAGGATGGCGCAATGGTGATGCCGATTCTTGGCATTATTATTCTCACTTAACCTTTAGTTTAGACGCTCCTAAAGGTCATTTGCCCGCTGCTATATTTTATGCCGAAGAATCCGCTATTGGTTGGGCAGCAACTATTAAAAATAGATGTGATGAATGCTTGTTATAGAATTAGGGAGTAGGGAGTAGGGAGTAGGGAGTAGGGAGTAGAAAACTATGAAATCTACGATAGCGCTTTTCCTCTAGCATTTATATAGCGTTTATCATAGCGATGAGGTACAAAGGGATCCCCCTAAATCCCCCTTAAAAAGGGGGACTTTGAGGTACACATTATTTTTTCCCTCTTGCCTCTTGCCTCTTGCCTCTTGCCTCTTGCCTATTGCCTCTTGCCTCTTGCCTCTTGCCTCTTGCCTATTGCCTCTTGCCTCTTGCCTATTGCCTCTTGCCTCTTGCCTCTTGCCTATTAACTGCTCCCTGCTCCCTGCTCCCTACTCCCTATTCCCTATTCCCTATTCCCTGTTCCCTTTGCTATAAACTATACTAAAATACTCAATTTTTTCCCTTGTCACCAATCCTAGACCTTCGTAATCTAGAAACACGCTTTTTCACCCCAGCTGGTACTGTCCATGCTGTCAATGGTATTTCCTTCCAGGTCAATCAAGGGGAAACCCTCGGGATAGTTGGTGAGTCAGGTTCTGGTAAAAGTATCACCGCCCTGTCGATTATGGGACTAATCCCCTCTCCGCCTGGAAAGATTACCAATGGTGAGGTCATTTTTGAAGGGCGTGACCTCCAAAAGCTTAGTGAGGGGGAAATGCGGAAAATCCGGGGTAACCGTATCGCTATGATTTTTCAAGACCCCATGACTTCCCTTAACCCAGTACTAAAGGTAGAAAGGCAAATTACTGAAGCGCTACGGTTACACCAAGGAATGACCCGAGAGCAAGGACGATCTAGGGCAATTGAACTCTTAGAATTAGTGGGAATTCCTGGTGCAGCGGAACGGATTAGTAACTATCCCCACCAATTTTCTGGAGGGATGCGCCAGCGAGTCATGATTGCCATGGGATTAGCCTGTAATCCCCAGTTGCTGATTGCGGATGAACCTACCACTGCTTTGGATGTGACCATCCAAGCCCAAATTGTAGAATTAGTCAAGAAACTGCGCCAGGAAATTGGCATGGCCGTGATTTGGATTACCCATGATTTGGCGCTATTGGCGGGATTAGCGGATCGGATTTTAGTGATGTATGCCGGTCAAGTAGTAGAACAAGCATCGGTGATGGAAATCTATAAAAATCCTCGCCATCCCTATACGATTGGTTTACTCAACAGTATTCCCCGTCTGGATGAACAGCGCCAAGAGCGTTTGCAGACCATTGAAGGGTTACCACCAGATTTAACTAATTATCCCCAAGGTTGTCCCTTTGCTGCTCGTTGTCCTTTCGTGATTGATAAATGTTGGCAGAACGATCCCACCTTGGAATTAGTAAGTGTTGACCATGAAGTGGCTTGTTGGGTGAAGCCAGAGTTGAATGGGAGGTAAGCATATGCGCTACGCGCACGCTGCGCGAACAGCAGTCAGCAGTCAGCGGTCAGCTTAAAATAAACCTTCCGTATGATTCCTCCAAGTATTTTAGTGCGGCTTCACGGTCTAACAAAGGAGTTAGCTTAGCCTCATCCATCGCTTGGTTTAGACAATAATCTTCTAATCTTTCTGATAACTCATCTAAAGAAATGTTTTCTTCTGGAAATAACTGTCGCCACACTTCAATTGATTTTAAAATGCTATATATAGAGATATTCATAGTAATAATGTACAGATATTTTTGATCTTATCTGTTCCCTATTCCCTATTCCATAAAATAATAATTGTCTGGGGCATCTTACTGCTTTAACTTTTGCTGAACCAAGGAAGGTGTTTTTTATTGCATATCACGGGCAAATTCTTCATCCTCACGAATCTGTTGCCTGATTTCCTCAAAATGGTCATGATAATAGGCTAAAGCAGCATAGACATCCGCTAGGGTAATAGTAGGGTATTGTGAAACAATTTCATCCGGCGACAATCCTATTCTTTCGTGCCAAATGACAATATCCTCAACCCGAATACGATGACCGGCAATGCGAGGCTTGCCACCACAAACCCCCGGTGTAATTTCAATATGCTTTGATATGACACTACTCATGTTGTCTCCCGTTTATACACTGGTTTTACCATTATATAGAATTTTTCGCAGTTATGAGGTACACTTTTCAACCTCAAAGTCCCCCTTTTTAAGGGGGATTTAGGGGGTTCCATTTGTCCATCATGACTACGATAATTGCTATATATCTAACAATAATATCTAAATTTGACTAGATGCAAAAATATGGTTAGCAGTTAAACTAAGATCCGGAAATACTTTGGAAACAAGACCATCATCATTTCGGAACAATTGTTTTTGATACTCATCATCTAGTAAAGTGCAAATTGTAATGGTTGGTTGTTTAGGTTTACCAATATAATCTCTACCACCAATGCCCAGATAATCGACAATCCAGTATTCAGGCACACCTAGTATGGCATAATCTTCAACCTTACGAGCATAATCGTTCTGCCAGTTTGTGCTAACAACTTCAACAACAAGCTTGATTGAGGTTCCCAACGTAATCACAGGCTCTTTTTGCCATAATGGTTCATTTACGAGCCGAGTTCTATCTAATACAATCACATCAGGACGAAAAGCTGTTTGGGTAGCTAAAAGTTTGATCAGACATCGGTAGGGAATAACATAATCTGGGTATCCTCGGTCAATCTCCACATTTAACTTCCGTCCCACAAACCCTGCTACTTCCTCATGTGGTCCCGTAGGTTCCATGTCAATTAGTTCCCCATCGATTAGTTCATAGCGTTCGTTGTCACCATACTGGGTAATAAACTGATCAACAGTTATAAATGTTGGTAAAGCTTGAAGCATTACAATCGAACTCCTTATCTGTGTCAAATCATGCTGGTAGTGGTAAGCCGGTATTATCAATTCTTAAATCCTAATGGTAAATCGTGGTGGATACAAAATCTATAGCGTTTATTCGATTTATCAGCTACAGTTATCAACCTCAAAGTCCCCCTTTTTAAGGGGGATTTAGGGGGATCGCTGTGGATACAAAATCTATAGCGTTGATTGGATTTATCAGGTACGCTTATCAACCTCAAAGTCCCCCTTTTTAAGGGGGATTTAGGGGGATCGCTGTGGATACAAAATCTATAGCGTTGATTGGATTTATCAGGTACGCTTATCAACCTCAAAGTCCCCCTTTTTAAGGGGGATTTAGGGGGATCGCTTTGTCCCTCATGGTAGAGATAATTGCTATAATTAAGAAAACTTATTTTCTGTAAAATCCAAAGCATCATGACAAAAACTACCTTTTCATAAATATTAGAAGCAGCCGATGAACTGCCCTTAGACGATCAAGAAAATCTAATTAGTATTTTAATAAATCGTCTTCGCGATCGCCGAAGAGCCGAGAGAATTAGAGATGTTAAAGAAGCTCAACAAGAGTTTGCCGAAGGAAAATGTCAACCCGTTACTCCTGAACAGCTGATGCAGGAAATTCGTAAGCATATGCGCTACGCGCACGCTACTTGAGGTGCGGTCAGCTGTCAGCCGTCAGCTTAAAATAAACCTATGCAGGCCTATGGTCACGCTACGCGAACGGGAGAATTTAATAGTTCGAGATTAATGAGAATTGAAAGTCTGGGTAAAAGCCCATTGCGCATAAACTGATAGCTGATAGCTAAATGCTGATAGCTGACGGCTGATAGCTGATAGCTGACGGCTTAATGCTTACCCCTCAACTCATCTTGGCCAAAGATGCCCCTAACCACCCAGAAAAATTCTGCTGCTGCCCATTGGTAGGATTTTTCACTGGCATCACTTGGTAACGACTGGGTTGAGATTTGCGTAATGTAATCGGTAGAGTGACCAATTGATCCTGATGGAATACACTGAACTCGATCACATCACCAGCTTTGTAATCTTTTAAGCGATCGCATAATTGATCCCCATTGACTCGCAACCCATCAATAGCCAGTAACTGATCACCAGCATCCACTCCTGCCACTGCCGCAGGAGAATCCATCTCCACAAACTGGATCCAGTCCTGACCATTGTCAGTTCTCACCTTCACCCCCAAGTAAGGCACAGATTCTTCATCCACAGCCACCACTTGTAAGCCAAAGGGTTTGAGATACTGATTGAAGGGCAATTCCCCAGTACCCTCAATAGTCTTCGAGAAGAAATTACTTAAATCTAGCTCTGCTACCGATTCTATTACCTCTCGCAGTTGTTGGGGAGTAAAGCCAATTTCCCCTTTACCAAACTGCTCCCACATAATTCTTATCACATCATCAAGGGAACGCTTATTTCCATGGCGCTCCCGGATTAACAAATCCAGCAATAATGACACCATTTCACCTTTCAAATAATAAGAAATTTGGTTATTATCACTGTTTGCATCCCGTCGATAAAGCTTAATCCAGGCATCAAAACTCGACTGATCCAGGGGCTGCACCTTACGTCCTGGTGTAGTTAAAAACCGGGTAATTTCTTTACTCAAATTCTCTAACAACGTCTTAGCATCATAGATACCCGCTCGTTGGGGAATCAATAAGTCATAGTAACTGGTTGTTCCTTCACAAAACCACAACGATGTCGTATAGTTTTCCTTTTCATAGTCAAAGGTTTCTAGGGCTAATGGTCGGATCCGCTTAACATTCCACAAGTGAAAGAACTCATGAGCCACCAGTTGCAAGAAGCGATTGTACTTATCCTTTGCGCGAAAACCAAACCGCGAATAAATTAACGAACAACTATCCTTATGTTCCAGTCCCCCAAAGCCACTACCAGTTAGATACAGCAAGAACAAATAGTGGTCATAAGGTAAACCCCCAAACAGCTCAGCTTCTACCTGGATAATCTTCTTAGTATCCTCAATAATCCGTTGTGGGTCAGCATTCCCCTCTCCCCAGATGGCCAATTGATGGGGTTTGCCCAAAACCTCAAAGTCATAGAGCTTATGATCACCAATTTCAAAGGGACTATCCACTAAGGTATCGAAATCCCTTGCGTTGAAGGTATTAAATTTGCCTGACACTGCTGGTAAGGGTGTCGTCACCCGCCAATTGGGATTAGGTGGCGCGATAGTAACCTGGCAAGGGTGTTGTTCAAATCCTGGGATGAAGAAGAACAGAGCAGCACCATTAAAATAACCGTGGCTAGCATCTAAGTGATTAGTGCGTACCGTTAATTCATTAGCAAAGATACGATAACGCACAGTGATAGCCGAGGCATCACCAGTTTCCACTAGCCAATGATTCTTGGCCAGTTTCCGCCACGGTAAAGACTGGGTAGGATTACCCCTATCCGCAGAGAAATCTTGTAAATGTCGAGCATACTCCCGCACTAAGTAAGAGCCTGGAGTCCAAACTGGCATCTTTAAATCTAACAAAGGGGCTTCCCAGCCTTCCACTTGTAGCGTTACCTCAAACAGATGGGATTGAGGCTGAGGCATAGCGACATGGTAGTGAATAGCTAGGGTACTAGTGGCTGCGCTGCTCCGAAAAATAGTTGTTGCTTCAGTCATTACTCAACTTTAGGGATTACCATTTAGCTCTAAGGGTAGCAATCCTCTGGCTAGATAGCATTTTCATTTGAGATGTAAACATAGAGGGAATAGGGAACAGGGAATAGGGAATAGGGAATAGGGAGTAGGGAATAGTCGGAAAGAGAGCAGAGTTTTTGGTGTTATGATAAATCAGCCTTGGGTTTAGGTAATTATAGACACGTAAACTTTGTAAATAATTTTATTTTTACTAAGTAAATAACTATCAATTTATTTTTAATATATTTTAAAAATAAATCACCTTTTAGACAGTAATTAAAAATTTTTTTTGGTAATATCCGATTTGATAGCAATCCTAAATCAATTGAGAGAATGTTTGTTCCCTACTCCCTACTCCCTACTCCCTACTCCCTACTCCCTACTCCCTACTCCCTACTCCCTGTTCCCTTTACTAAATCTTGAATCCTCGACCTGTCCAAAAAAATTGATAATTAACTTGGGTAATGTCCATGTCTCCCCACCCTGACAACAGTGGTAGAGAGAGACTTATGACATCCCCCAAGCGTCCACCACTAGTTAAACCCAAAGCCCCAGGGCTGATTTTATGGATCTACAGATTATCGAACGAGATGGTAGACGATACCTTCCTACCGAGCAGTTGTCGATGACCGAATGGCCTCGGCTCACCACAAACCAACCTCTACCAACCCTTCCTCTCAAAGTAGATGACCTGTTTTTAATCACAGATACCCTAGGGAATATTTCGGGGAACTTAGAAAACGAAAATAATAGCACAACCGGGTTATTTTGTCAAGATACCCGCTTTCTCTCTCGCTTAGAGTTACAAATTGAAGGGCAACTGCCCATTCCCCTGAGTAGCAGTGCTGAGGAAGGATTTGTCCTATCGGTGATGTGTTGCAATCCCCGTTCACCTAATCTTCCCCCAAAAACCCTAGGCATTCAGCGGCAGCTAGCCCTCCATGGTGGCTTATGGGAAGAAATTGTAATCACCAATTACGACACTCAACCCCTTAGCTTCAGCGTCAGCCTCAGTTTTGATGCCGATTTTAAAGACTGGTTTGAAGTCAGGGGTCATCAGCGACAGCAGCGGGGAACTCTGCTGCATTTACTACCGCCTGATATCGATTTAGAGACGCTGTTAACCCTAAGTGAGTTCAACACCGATACCATCAACCTAGCTTACCAGGGACTGGATAACTCCCTGATTGAATCTCAGATCGACTTTACTCACCGTCTCCCAGACACCTACAAAGGGAACACAGGGGTTTGGGACTTGTGCCTCAAGCCTGGCGCTACTGAAACCTTAGGCTATCGACTGGAACTGCTCACCCACAAAGCGCGAATCACTACAGCTAAAATTCCAGCCACCCTTGAACAAGCTAAGACCGCTAACTTACTCCAAAACCAGGAATGGTATAAACGGGTAACTCACATTAGCTGCGATAATGAAACCCTTAACCAAGTGATTTCTCGGGCAATACGAGACATCTTTTTACTAAGGCAGACTATTAATGGCTGCACAGTTCTTTCCGCAGGAGTACCTCGGTTTTCCACCTTGTTTGGCCGAGATTCCATAATTGCTGCCTCACAAACCTTAATTCTTGACCCTACCATCCCCAAAGGGACTCTGGAAATTTTAGCCCAGTACCAAGGCCAAGAGGATAACCCATTGCGGGATGAGCAACCGGGTAAGATTTTGCATGAACTCCGGGTTGGGGAATTGGCTCGCTGTCGGGAAATTCCTCACACTCCCTACTACGGTACAGTTGATGCTACCCCACTCTGGCTGATGCTCTATGCCGATTACTATGCTTGGACCAATGACACAACTACCCGAGACCAGCTCTGGCCCCATGCTTTGGCGGCCATGGATTGGATTGATCGTCAATCTCAGCAAAACGGCTATCTCTGTTATCAGCGCCAGTCCAAAAAAGGTTTGCGTAATCAAGGGTGGAAGGATTCCGGTGATTCCATGGTCACTCGTGATGGTTCCCTAGCAACGGGAGCGATCGCATTATGCGAAGTCCAAGCTTATGTCTATGGTGCTAAAACTAGACTCAGCCATCTGGCCAGGATCAAGCAGCGAATTGATTTAGCCGAGCGTTGGGAAAACCAAGCCAAGGAACTCAAGCAACGCTTCAACCAGGATTTTTGGCTAGAGGACCTAGACTTCTGTGCCTTAGCACTAGATGGACAAGGAAAACTCGTAGATAGCATAACCTCCAATCCTGGTCATTGCTTGTCTTTGGGCATTTTTACCCCAGAAAAAGCAGCTAGTGTAGCAAAGCGACTGTTAGCACCAGATATGTTCAATGGTTGGGGGATTCGTACCCTTAGTAATCAATCCGCCGCTTACAACCCGATCAGCTATCACGTGGGATCAGTCTGGCCCCACGAAAATTCCTTGATTGCGGTAGGATTGCGTACGCTAAATCAAGTCGATCAAGCCTTAAAAATTGCCCAAGGCATGATTGACATGACAGTTGAGCAACCCTACTATCGTCCTCCAGAACTATTCTCTGGTTACCAGCGCACTTCCAACAGCTCTCCGGTAAAGTATCCAGGAGCCTGTCCTCTCCAAGCCTGGGCAACTGGCAGCATTTTCCAACTGCTGCAAATGATGGTGAATTTGCGACCGGATGCTCCAGGAAAAAATTTACGTATTTTCCGACCAACTTTACCAAATTTTATCAATCAACTCTTAGTTCGTAACTTGCGGATTGGCTCAACGGTGCTAGACTTGCAATTGGAACGATCTGATACAACCACCACCTGTAAAGTGGTCAAAAATTCCGGTAACCTCACGGTTGTGATCCAAAGCTCCAGTTAATGGCAAAGGGAAAGGACAAAGCATAGGGCTATAAATTTGTCCGGCGTGACAGTGGTAAGGCTTTCATAGAATTGACCCTGACCACTAAGCGCTGATCTCCCACGCACTGCCTTTATACTTGCCCAGTTATGATGATCGGCAAGCTGTCTTGACCATTAGTGCGTGGGAGTTGAAACCTATTGTTCAGGGTGTTTGAGTGTAGGTTATTTATCCTGCTGAAATTTTAATCAAAATTAAAAGCTTAATTGTTTCCATGTATTTTCCAACTGCCTTGTCGATCTAGGGGAATCATGTAAATATGGCGGTTGCTTACTTAAAGCTTGGCACACCCCGCCCTAATTCCAATCAAGATAGTGGGGTAAGCTATTGCCCCACTGCCAGAAGATCCCAAGGAGTGAGCCAATCTCCCACGACAATCCTACTCCCTGCTAGCCAAGGGCTAGAGCGGGAGTAGGTTACAGACCCACCATGGACAAGACACGCTAAGTTACTATGTCTAGTTTGTTACGAGCTGTTCTCCAAAGTAACGAGAAAGCCGATTTGCGTCAGTTTATCAGTCAACTGCGATCTGAACAAGAGCGGTACTTTCTAAGGAATCAGATTCTGCAAGCGTTTGATAATTACTGCACTACTCATGACAAGCCTGCTTACTTTAAAAGAACTTCCTCTATCGCCGAACTACTGAACTATACCCACGAAATTATTCTGGAAGAGAAAAACCTTTGGCTTCTCTTGCGGACAAGGGTTGCTTCTCAAGAAATCTATCGGCTAGCAGCGGATTTGACCAGTTTTGAACCAATGCCAGTGGAGGAGTTACTGAGCTTACGCGATCGCTGGGTTAAGCGCTACTTCCCAGAAAAAGGGGGTCTGCTAGAAATTGATGTTGGTCCGTTTTACAAAAATACTCCTACAATTCGTGACCCGAGAAAGATTGGCAATGGGCTGGAGTTTCTTAACCGTTACCTATCTAGCCAATTATTTGCTGACTCTGAGCAGTGGCTAGAGGAGCTGTTGAAAAACTTACAAGCGCACCACTACGACCACACACCATTACTGCTCAATAACCGGATTGACTCAACTACTCAACTCTTTGAAAAGCTTAAGGAAGCACTAACATTAGTGGGAGAGCTACCAGCTCACACCCCCTATGAAAAGTTTCGCTTCGAGCTTCAAGTTCTCGGTTTTGAAGCAGGTTGGGGTAACACTGCTGGTCGAGTGCGCGAAACCCTAGAACTGCTTGAGCGGTTAATGGACGCTCCTGATCATGCAGTCCTCGAAGCCTTTATTTCTCGTATTCCCCTAATCTTTCGGGTTGTTCTGGTTTCCGTTCATGGCTGGGTTGGTCAAGAAGGAGTCTTGGGTCTTCCCGACACCGCTGGTCAAGTGGCATACGTCATCGACCAAGCCCGTAGCCTGGAACAAACAATCCAAAACAATATTAAACTCTCAGGTCTTGACGTTCTGGGGGTCGAACCAAAGGTGATCGTTCTGACTCGCCTAATTCCCAACTGTGAAGGTACCCAGTGCAATCTACGCCTAGAAAAAATCCAAGGCACCAGCAACGGTTGGATTTTACGGGTTCCTTTCCAGGAATTTAACCCAAAAGTCACTCAAAACTGGATTTCCAAATTTGAGATCTGGCCCTATCTCGAATCCTTTGCCTTAGATTCAGAAAAAGCGCTGCTAGAAGAATTCCAGGGTAGTCCAGACTTAATTATCGGAAACTATTCCGATGGAAGTTTAGTTGCGTTTCTGCTGGCGAGACGCCTAAACGCTATCCATGGCAGTATTGCCCACACCATGGAAAAGCCTAAATATCTGTTTAGTGACCTCTACTGGAAAGACTTTGAGTCCCAATACAACTTCTCCATACAATTCACCGCTGATTTAATTGCGATGAATTCAGCGGATTTCATTCTGACCAGTACCTATGAGGAGCTTGTGGGAACACCAGAGAGTGTAGGCTACTACGAGTCTTACAAGTGTTTCAGTATGCCCGAACTGTATCATGTGGTGAATGGGATTGAGTTATTCAGCCCCAAATTTAATGTGGTACCACCAGGGGTCAACGAAAACATTTTCTTTCCCTACACCCAGACATCAGACCGGATTGCCCACGACAGTGAACGGGTTAAAGACTTGCTGTTGAGCAAGGAAGACCCCGAAATTGTCGGCTATCTCAACAGTCCTAACCAGCGCCCGATTCTGAGTATTGCGCCCCTAACCTCAATCAAAAATCTGAGTGGCTTAGTGGAATGCTTTGCCAGTTCAAAAGAACTTCAGCAAAAGTGCAACCTAATTTTAATTACTAGCCATGTCAGGGTTGAGGACGCCACTGATCCAGAAGAGAAAGGGGAAATCGAGAAGCTTAACCAGCTAATTAAGCAATACAATCTTCATGGCAAAATTCGATGGATCGGACTACGTCTGACCACCCCTGATATCGGTGAATCCTACCGAGTGATTGCTGATTTGGGGGGATTTTTAGTCCATCCTGCTCGCTTTGAAGCCTTTGGTCTAACGGTTTTAGAAGCCATGATCTCCGGTTTACCAACATTTGCTACTCAATTTGGTGGACCATCAGAGATTATTCAAAACGGCGATAATGGGTTTCTCATTAATCCCACAGACTTGCAAGATACTGCCGAAAAAATTCAGCAATTTATTTCAAAGTGCGAACACACCCCTGACTACTGGCAGAAAATTTCTCAAGCAGGTATCAAGCGAGTTCGGGATAAATACAATTGGCAGTTGCATACCAAACAGCTGCTCTCACTCGCAAAAATTTACGGATTCTGGAGCGAAACCTCTAAAGAAAGCCGAGAAGCTCTGCTGCGCTACCTAGAAGCTTTGTTCTATCTGATTTACAAACCCAGAGCGACAAACTTACTAGCCAAGCATAGGTCGCGTTAATCAGAGATTATGGGCTATAAAAAAGTGAGGAGGGGGAGCAGAAAGCATCACAACTGAATGGTTGAGCTGACTGTTTCTAAAGTAATGCTTAAAAGCCTTCAAATTCTACTGATTTTAAGCTAATAAGAACTCACTCTTAGTTAATTCCCTGGTAATTTCCGGTTAATCGGGAATTTACTAGCTAAGATGCACCACGATGGACATTAGTCCGCTCGTTGTAATGGTTACGACAGCTACGAATGACCGCCAGTTCGTAGCCCTGCCGCTAGTAGTTAAGGTGAGGGAAAAATCTGCTGCTAGCCCAACCAGCCTTTACAACCAACATTGCCCTTCGCGGAAGCGGGACTAAGTCCGACAAACTTTACTCCCGATCTCAGTTGCACAAAACCCGTGCAATCATGGAGGCTGATTCTAGAAATTACTAGTTATAGAAATTACTAGTTATTAAGCCTCCTATCGTTAACTGACCTAAACTCATCGTCCGATGTCGGCTACCAACAGCTAACCAAAGATTTGTTGATGTGTCAGTTAATGCGGAAATCGCATAATTATTAGTGAATTCACTAATTATGGGCAATTTGCCTGAGCCAATAACTATTTCAATTAATTGCTAGTAGCCTTCCCTTGACAGCAGGGGTTTAGATTGTCGGGTATGGGGTATGGGGAAAATCTGGTGTTAGTGATCCGAGTTTCAAGGGTGGCGTTGTGCCATCTTCTGTTCACACCCCCATCAGCTCTCTCTCCCACTCCCTAAACCCTACACCCTATACCCCACAAGGGAAGGGAAGCGTTTGACCTCACTCAAGGAACCACCCACCACAGCAACACTAACGACTAACTATGGATGCCAAAGTATCGTCCCCATCTAGCTCTAACCACATCTACAGCGACTGGACAGTAACTGAGACCAAATTTGATCCGACTCAATTGCACTACAAGGAAACCGTTTTTACCCTTGGGAATGGTTACCTCAGTACCCGAGGTAGCTTTGAGGAAGGGTATCACGGTGCATGGCCAATGACATTGATTAATGGTGTCTACGACGATGTGCCAGTTGTCTATACTGAACTGGCTAATTGTCCTGATTGGCTACCTATAGTGATAGTTGTAGAAGGTGAACGCTTTCGTCTTGATCAAGGCGAGATCTTGCACTACGAACGTCAACTTGACCTGCATCGAGGCAAGCTAACTCGTGATGTGCGTTGGCGTAGTCCTGGTGGTAAGACTATCGATATCCATGTCGAGCGTTTTGCCAGTATGGCTGATGACCATCTGTTAGCCCTTCGCTGTCAAATCACTCCGGTGGATTTCGATGGCGCCATCGAAATTCAAGCCAGCATCAATGGCTACCCAGATAACCAAGGGGTGCTCCACTGGGAATGGTTGAAACAGGGTCAGATTTCAACGGGAACTAACCAGACATCAGAAGGAGGTATCTGGTTACACGTTCGCACCCGTCATACGGCTATCGAACTGGGTATGGCTTCCCGAGTCAGTGTAAGTGGTGTTGATGATGCCCAAATACAGCTAAAGGGTTGTGAAGGTCACCCCACCTTAGCCACTAGCTTACACGTGCGCTCAGGACAGCTAGTGACCCTGGATAAAGTAATTAGTGTGTTCACATCCCGGGACACCGAAAACCCAGAAAAGGTAGCCCAGGAACACCTGGTCAACCAACCAGATTATCTAACCCTATTCTCTCGACATGAGGCAGCTTGGGATAAGATTTGGCAAGATAGTGATGTTGTCATTGAAGGGGACATCAACGCTCAGATTGCTATACGCTACAATATGTTCCAACTGTTCATTAGTGCTCCTCGTCATGATGACCGGGTGAATATTCCCGCTAAAACCCTTTCTGGTTTTGGCTATCGGGGTCACGTTTTCTGGGACACAGAAATTTTTATGCTGCCGCTGATGATATTAACTCAGCCCCAGATTGCCAAGAATTTGCTGACCTACCGTTACCATACTTTACCTGGGGCAAGGCGTAAAGCTAAGCTTCAGGGCTATCCGGGAGCCGTTTACGCCTGGGAAAGTGCTGACACCGGCGACGAAGTAACCCCTCGCTGGGTTCTCTCTGCTGAGAAGGATGGAGACCCGATCCGAATTTGGTGTGGCGATCGCGAACTCCACATCACTACTGATGTAGTCTATGGTATCTGGAAATATTGGCAGGCTACTGGTGATGATGACTGGGTGGTGCGTTACGGTGCTGAGATTATCCTAGATACAGCGGTATTCTGGGGAACTCGGGTTGAGTGGAATGGTAAACGGGAACGCTATGAACTGCGGGATGTGATTGGTCCGGATGAATACCACGAAGGGGTAGACAACAATGCCTTCACCAACCGCATGGTTCAATGGCACCTAGAGACTGCTCAGTTCGTCCTAGACTGGTTGCGTCGGGAACATCCACAGAAAGCTAAAGAACTGGAAGAAACACTGGAGCTAACCCCAAGCCGAGTTAGTCTGTGGTCTGAAATTATCCGTCGGATGTGGATACCCTATGACCATGAAAGGGACTTAATCGAACAGTGTGAGGGGTTCTTCCAAATTGAAGACATCAACCTCCAAGATTACGAGCCACGTACCCGTTCCATGCAGGCTATCCTTGGCATTGAGGGAGCAAGTAAAAAGCAAGTGCTCAAGCAGCCAGATGTCTTGATGTTGCTATACCTGATGCGGGAGCAGTACGGCGTAACCTCTGAGCCAGAGAAATACCGGGAAATTTTGCAACGAAGTTGGGACTACTATTCTCCTCGCACCGATCACACCTATGGTTCGTCCCTCGGTCCTGCGGTTCACGCCATCCTCGGCTGTGAATTAGGAAAGACAGAGGAAGCTTATGTACACTTTATGCGGGCAGCGATGGTAGACCTCGAAAATGTGCGGCGTAACGCTCATGAAGGAATTCATGGTGCTTCCGGTGGTGGTGTATGGCAAGCTATAATCTTTGGATGCGCTGGGATCAAGTTCACAGACAATGGACCTGTTGCTATTCCCCACTTCCTACCGGGCTGGACACGTCTCAAGTTTAAGCTGCAATGGCGTGGAAAGAAGTACGAGTTTGATCTCAATCCAGAAACCAGTACTCAAACAGCACAATCTGAGGCTACCATCTCCCCAAGTTCTCGACCCCCCGGCTCTCCAGCTCAAATCCAGGGTGTGATTTTTGACTTAGATGGCGTAATCACCGATACCGCAGAATATCATTACCAAGCTTGGCAAAAACTAGCCGATGAAGAGGGTATTCCCTTTAATCGCGAGGCCAACGAAGCACTGCGGGGTCTTTCACGTCGAGAGTCCCTGATGGAACTTTTGAACGGTCGCTCAGCCACAGAAGACCAACTCCAAGAGATGATGGATCGCAAAAATAAGTACTATCTGGAATTGATCAAGAACATCTCTAAGGCTGACTTACTACCTGGAGCTCTAGAGTTACTGATTGAACTCAAGGAAGCTGGTATCAAAGTAGCGATTGGCTCCGGTAGCAAAAATGCCAAGGAAGTTATGGAACGATTGGGTATTAGCGATCGCATTGATTCAATTTCTGACGGCTACAGTGTGACCCGCTCTAAGCCAGCACCAGATCTGTTCTTGCACGCAGCACAGCAGTTGGGATTGGAACCCGCTTATTGTGTAGTAGTAGAAGATGCCGGATCTGGTGTCGAAGCCGCTCTAGCTGCTGGTATGTGGGCTGTAGGACTTGGTCCAGTTGAACGAGTTGGAGCAGCCCACCTGGTGTTACCCAGTCTCGAAGGCATACACTGGAGCAACCTCCACAAACAATTAGCAGGAAATCGTTTAATTCCTTGTTAGGGTATGCATTAACTAACTATTTGGAACTAAATTGGCTGGGTGAAGTCTAATTCACCCAGCCATATTTTTGTGGGTTTTGTCCTGAGTACTGAGTAGCGAGTGCTGCTTAATATAAATCAGTTCCTGTCATTTCTTATTCAGAAATCAATGAACTTGGCAACTCAGGACTTTTCTATTTAATTTTTATGTTTAGAGTGAATTACCACCATTGCTTCCCACCTATAGGTAGACTAGTGGATCTAGTAGTGACCTGCTTTGCAGGGATTTTTCCTTAACTAGATTGAACTAGATTATTTCAAAACGTAGATGGTTTTTCCTACTGGGTTTCACTTTTTGATACTAACAGATTAACCGCACTGAAAAGTGCAGTGGTGGGCTACATTTTCCCCATGAATGTGGGGAGTTTTGCCTCCCGATTTCCTATAATTATCTGGACAAAGCGTTAAGCAATATCAAAACGATTAGACTGCACTGACAGGGGCTGAGGTTGTGCCATTAGCTGACATATGCTGTTCGATCACTTTCTGAAAAGCCGCTTCATAGCCATCAACCATCTTGGGAACGCTGAAAGTCTCTTCCACATACTTACGGCACTCTTCCCGAGACAGTTTAAGAGCCTCTGGAATGGCAGCGTTTATATCCTCAACATTGGCACAGATTATGCCAGTTCTCTTGTCGGCCACCACTTCCGGTACAGAGCCAAAGTTCGTGGCAATCACTGGAGTCCCAACACACATTGACTCAATCATCACCAAACCAAAAGGTTCGGGCCAGGTAATCGGAAAGACGGTCAGGCTGGCTTTGGATAATAATTCCACCTTCTCTTCGTGGCTGACTTCACCCAAGTATTGAATTTGTTTACCGTCGATTTCCGGAGCAATTTCTTGTTCGAAGAATTCCCGGTCAACTACATCAACCTTGCCCGCCATTTTCAAGTTCCAGCCAGTTTCACGGGCAATTCTGATCGCATGATGAGGTCCTTTCTCCTTTGACAAACGACCCAAAAACCCTAAGTAGGGGGGGTCATCGGCTGGTTTTGGATTGAACGGATAATCCTCTATTTTAACACCATTGTAAACGGTGGCAACGTAATTCATCTCTGGTCCGGATGACCGCTGATGATTACTGATGCTAATATGGGGTATGTGGCTGTATCGCGCATAAGCCTTGCTAATATCATGGCCGAAGCGACCATGCATGGTATGAACCACAGGGGTCTTGTACATGTCAATCACCGGAAAGGTAATCATCCCTGTGTGAAAGTGAATTAGGTCAAACTCATCAGCCACCTCGCCAATCTGAGCCAGTTGCAGTAGTTCGTAAACTATTGGTGCCTCTACGGAGGGGTCAAGGCGCAAAGCCTGAGGAGCCACAGACTTTAGTTTAGCCTTAGTGATGGAATCTCCAGACGCAAATAGGGTGACATCGTGACCGCGACGAACTAATTCATCAGTGAGTTGGCTCACAACTAGTTCGATCCCACCATAGCCTGGTGGGGGAACTCTCTCCCATAAGGGGGAAACTTGAGCTATCCGCATATCTATAGTCCTCCAAAAATCTTCTAAATTGGCTTGATTGAGAGCTAGTAAAACTTAAGACGGTGCTCTGATCACAAATAAAAACCGATTCTGCTATCTTACAGAAAGTTTTTAGCTTTTGGGAAGAAGCTAGACCTAATCTATCTACATTCCCCGGGAGTAAGTCAGCACCCTACAGGTGTAGGCAGGTTAATTAATTTAAGTTTTATTTAACTTTATGAAGAAATATTAGCTTATGATAAGTAATCTATCAAGCCCGATGTTGGTAAATTCAGCCAAATCTCCTAAACCTAAGAGGCTAACAACCCACTTGAAAAGTAGACAGGGTGTCGAGTGTAGGGTGACAAGCCTGTAGGGTGAACCAGTGTGGGTCAAGCCGGTATGGGGTGTAGGAAGAGGATTTAGTGAGTCAGGGTAATGGCGATTAGCCGTTCGGGGGGTGGCGTCAGCCCCATCGCAAAATCCTCAAAATTCGTCATTTTTTAGCACTACACAATGTAGTGAGTATTGAGTAGTGAGGAATGTGGGTTTTACGAACTTTAGTCCCACAGCCCACGCCTCCCTTGTGGCGCAGGTAGTACCTAGAGCTAATCTTGCCTCATGAGCTACCTCGTCTGACAAGCTGAGTTAGCTGCTTGATATTCATCAAGCGCATAGTCTGCTGCTCCGGGTCAGCCTTAATCCAGCCCTTACTCTCCAGCTTTTTCATAATTTTGGTAGTATCCTCTACACTGATATCTGTGATGTCAGCTAAGTCTTGATAGCAAATGTTATAGATTTCTGTGCCTTTTTCAGTGATTTCACCGTAATTTTCTGCCAAACCAACTAGAGTATTGACTAAATTAACCGCTGGAGGCTGATACCGATTTTGTAACCGGACATTGCTCTGACGTAACCGCCGCACCATCAGTTGTAACATGCGATGGTGCAACTGGGGATCTTTAAACAGAGTTTGAATAAAGCGTTGCGCAGAAATGGTCAGTAGTCGCACGTTCGACATGGCAACGATATCGGTGGAGCGGGGAGATTCATCAAGAATTGCCATTTCACCAAAAAAGTCACCCCGACCCAAAATTGCCAGTGTGACATCGTTTTCACCGCGTAAGTGTCGCACTTTAACCCAGCCGGAGACAATAAAGTAAACAGCATTACCCCAAGCATCTTCCATGATGATAGCTCGGTCGGTTGGGTACTCATGCTCCACCGCAATGGATTCAAACCATTCTAAGGTTTTTGGGCTAGCTGTATTAAATAGTGGGAAAAGGTCACTATAAGCTTTAGTCTGCATTAGGGTTCTTTAAGCTGAGATTGAAAGTAATGATACACACGCTTTGACGATCTGGAACTGCTTGGAAACTTCCTAGCGTAGCAGTGATGGTGGTTAACCACATTCTATTAAACCAACTCTATTAAACTAACAGGTAAAGGTGAATACTGATGATACTATCAGCTATGGACTGTTGAGTGTTATCGTTCACCAGTTACGTAGATAATTTAATTCAACCCTCCCCCACTAAGCTGTCGCCCATTTAAATTTAATAGTTTAGTGGCTGAACCCCTTTGTTGGTAACGAGTGATTTTTAAAATTACATGGGAACTTAAATCTTTGATTGTAGTAGGAGAGTCTTTTTTTTCTAGAGTATGAACCTATGCACTACCAGCAGGTAGTTAGAGCATCCCGAACGTAAAACCCTCTATCAGTTAATTCTGCGACCCAAACAAGTTTACTACCTTTAACCCTAGCTATTCCCATTGTTTTAACCCCAGGTTCAATTTGAAAGTGCATCTATAATAGCAGCAGCCCATCTCAGACCATAATGAAATAGCCCTGTAATAACGGTTACTTTTTTTTAAATATTCAGGTTTTGACGTATTTTTTGCCGTTTCATGAATCCTTTTTTAAGCGATGCAGCGCGGTCTTGGGGAGCCAGTGCGGTCTTGGGGGTTCCCCCCGGAGACGAAACCTGATTACGTTGAGCCTTTATGGTTGGTAGGTTATGCAAAAAAGGGTTAAAACTTGAGGCGCGACCCCGTAATTTAATTCTTCAAGCGGAAAGCGCGCCTCCATTGATTAAGGCGAGCCTGTCTTACGGTAACTATCGCCAAAGGCGACGCTTGGCCGTAGGCCACGCCAAAGGCGAACGCGAACAAACCATGAGCAACTGGCGTGGTTTCCCCCATGAGCGACTGCATCAAGACAAGGATATTAACCCGTTAATTCACATTTAAAATAAAGAGCAGTTTTTATTTAAAAGTCACTAAAATAACCAAAGGGTTTAGGAAGGTACTGTATTTTAAAATCCTGACTAAGCGGATTTTTTTAAACTTGTGGATCAGAATCTAAATTACAAACATCAGTTTTCAGGGATTTAATAGTCAATTATTTCTGAGTTTTTGTTTCCCTAATGGTATCGACCTTACCATTACTATTTCAGTATATCCGATACACACTGAGAGTGTTAAGATATAAGGAAAAAAAATTAATTGTGTCTTGGCTTACCCTTCCTAACTATGCATAGAGTAGCAGAGGAATTACCTCGACCACTTCTTGTTAAAGAAGCTGACGGCCAACAAATTCACACGGACTTTAACTACCGTCCACTAACCTCTATTGAAACACAGTTTCCCTGGTCCGAATCTGACTCTGGTGAGCCTGAGCAATTCTCTGTTTCCTAATTTGGGCAATGGCTTTGACTAGTCTAAAAGGATTAATACCGTGTTCGTTAGCATAGCGTAAGATATCTTGCAGCTCTTCTTCGGTAAAATTAACAGTTGGCTGAGAGTGGGTAGATGGCTGATTTTTGCTATTTTGAGTCATAATCCTGGTGTGCCAATAGGTTGAAGGTTGTAGATGTATCCCTGACTTGCCATAACAGTTGCTTGAAAGATTTTGAACTGAGGTTGTCAGATGGCTGCTCATGGGCAGCTATACCCATTGAGCGGTCAGCTTAAGGGCTACTTTCCTGGGTAAACAGCTATTAGCTCGTTAGCTGTACGGAGATCAGAGCTTAAGTTCAATAGCTAAACCAAAAGCTAAGTTTATACCCAAAGTAAGTATAAGCGTGCAAATGCTCAAGCAATTTGAGATGATTGACTTTAAGTTTGTAATACGGTTTCGATATTCCTTGATAGTTTGGCTTGGATTAGATCGTTTCCCATACTCAGCTGTTAATGACTAACCACTAACGACTAAACTAATGACTATAATCCTAACGAACGATGATGGGATAGATGCTCCCGGAATTAAAGCACTAGAGCAAGCGGTCAACGGTAACGGTAATTTTGTAATTATCGCTCCGGTGGAGCATCATTCAGGCTGTGGCCATCAGGTGACTACATATAAACCGATTCACGTCCAACGTCGGTCAGACTATGAGTATGCAGTCTCTAGTACCCCAGCGGATTGTACTCGCCTTGCAATATCACATATTATACCAGAGGTAAAGTGGGTTCTGTCAGGTATTAATGCTGGCGGTAACTTGGGGGTTGATGTTTACATTTCTGGTACAGTGGCGGCGGTTAGGGAAGCGGCGATACAGGGAATACCAGGTATTGCGATTTCCCAATGGATTAAAAAACCTTGGGTGATTAATTGGGAGGTGGCCAGTCGTTTGACAGCTAGGGTGTTGGCGGATTTGTTGAATCGTCCGATTTCTGCTGGTACTTACTGGAATGTGAATTTACCTCACTTGGAACCGGGTTCACCTGAGCCAGAGGTGGTATTTTGTGAACCGAGTACTCAACCGTTACCGACAAAGTATCGTGTGGACGGGGATCACTACTATTATGAGGGGGAGTATAACAAACGCGATCGCGCTCCTGGTACTGATGTGGATGTGTGTTTTTCGGGTAATATTGCTGTGACTCAGTTGCGACTTTAAGGCATCAGGACTTACCCAAAACTGGGCACCAAACGCCCTTAGGTAGTAGGGTGCCCCTACTAGTAGAGTAACTCTCCAAGTCCTGGCAATGCTATTGGTGGTTTGGTTTGGAACCACCAAGGCACAAAGGTAAGCATTCAGTGGTCAGTGGTCAGTGGTCAGTGGTCAGCCGTCAGCGGTCAGTGGTCAGCCGTCAGCCGTCAGCCGTCAGCTTATTTTATTCAAAAGCTGTTCGGTGTAGCTTGGCCAATGGCTGATAGCTGATAGCTGATAGCTGATAGCTGATAGCTGATAGCTGATAGCTGATAGCTGAATACTTACGCACAAAGTACGCGAAGAGGGAATTAATCCATAGCGTGAATCAAAGTTTTTAGTAATTAGTTACCATGCGAATTTTAATCATGGGTGGTACCCGGTTTGTTGGGGTTTATTTAACCAAGGTTTTGGTGGAGATGGGCCATGAGGTGGTGCTGTTCAATCGGGGAAATAAGCCAGCGCCACTGCCAGGAGTCCAACAGATTCATGGCGATCGCAAGGATCCCAATCAGCTCAAGGAAATGTTATCGTCTCAAGAGTTTGATGGAATTTTCGATAATAATGCTCGGGAGTTGAGTGATACTCAACCGTTAGTGGAAATTTTTAAAGACCGGGTGCAGCATTTTGTGTATATGAGTTCCGCTGGGGTGTATTTGAAGTCGGAGCAGTTACCCCATCTCGAAGGAGATCCAGTTGATCCCAATTCTCGCCACAAGGGTAAACATCATACTGAGGCTTACCTACAAGAACTTGGGGTGCCATTTACGGCGATTCGTCCAACTTATATCTATGGTCCCCAAAATTATAATGATGTTGAAGCTTGGTTTTTTGACCGGATTGTTCGCGATCGCACCATTCCCATCCCTGGTAATGGCATGCACATTACTCAGTTAGGTCATTGTCAGGACTTGGCGAGGGCAATGGCGGCAGTATTGGGGAATCCGGAAGCGATTGGGAAAATTTACAATGTGTCCGGGGAACGCTATGTCACCTTTGATGGTTTAGCACGAACCTGTGCTATGGCCTGTGGTAAGTCGGCTTCAGAGGTCAAGCTCGTGCATTATGACCCCAAGCAGTTTGATTTTGGTAAGCGCAAGGCTTTCCCATTTCGATTACAGCACTTTTTTGCTGATATCCATAAGGCTAAGACGGAACTTAACTGGCAACCGGAGTATGATTTGCTTTCGGGACTGAAGGATTCCTTTGAGAATGATTATCTGGCTTCAGGTCGGGATCAAGCTGACGTGGATTTTGCCGTTGATGACCAGATATTAGCGGGTAACAGGTAAACTAAACCAGAGATTAAGGTTAGGACGACCGATAGCCAGAAAAGGACAAGGGATGGGATGATCCAGGTGTCGGGAGTTGGAGCAATTAAAAGTGCGATCGCACTAATTTGGCTGACGGTTTTGAGTTTACCCCAGATATTGGCTCCCTGTATGCTAGCGCTACCGGATAACTTGGGGTTAACTCGCCAACCTGCGATCGCTAACTCCCGTGCCAAAATCAAACAGACTCCCCAAGCGGGTACCTGACCTAGCTCAATTAATGCTAGTAGGGGCGCTAGTACCAAAAATTTATCCACTAACGGGTCAAGGAATTTGCCTAAATCAGTAATTTGGTTCAGTTTACGAGCTAGATAACCATCTAACCAATCCGTTCCAGCAGCAAGGAGAAA
>NZ_JAAHIE010000659.1:0-3587 GCF_010671945.1 Moorena sp. SIO4E2 | reverse complement strand
ATGCTTACCAACTAGGTCAATTTGTTGGTAATCTTCCTGGCTTGGATTTTTTAAGTTTTTCTATGCAGACAGGTCGTGGAAATACCCAGAGTTTTTTATACTTTGGAAAGCGAACCTACGACAATAATCAGCAAAGACTAACGGTGCCTTTAGCTATCAAATTTCACCATAGCAATTTAGATCCAATCCTAATCGAAGTGTTAGTTAGGGATTATCTAGCTGAATTAGCTAAGCCTTAATACAGTAGTTTTCAATGGGCTATATATACTTATTGGATCAGTAGGCAAAACTGCGCTCAATCCCTACTCCCTACTCCCTACTCCCTACTCCCTACTCCCTACTCCCTACAACTCAATGGAATAATAATCCAAACCACTTTTTCCTGGACCCTGAGTCCACCGTGAATCAGGTTTCCAAGCACCATTTTCTTCTTCCCGACGGCGAGTGTAGACAGTGAGCTGATTATCGTTAATTTTTAATAGATTATATTGCCAAGGATAACCGGGTATGAGTTCTTTGGTGGGTGCCCCAAAGGTGCCAGCACCAATTTGGTCGAGTTTGCGCCCAGTTGGACTGAGGTCGTAACGGAAAAGGCTGGTTTCGGCTTTGTGAATGTGTCCGTGGAGGAAGAAGCGGAATCCAGCTTGGGCGAGTTGTTCCATGAATCCTTGGTCGGTAATGCGATCGCTTCCAGCACTATTCAGGGCATGGTGCCAAACGGCTAGTTTCAGGCAGTTGCGGTAGTCTGGGTTACGGCGAATTTCGCTCAGAGCCTTGCTCAGAGCACCTGAGTGGATGCTAGCACGGGCTCTAAAGTGGTGATCCAGTTCCCAAGCGGAGTTTAGTCCTAGGATCAGCAACTGTTGCTCTGGGAAATAGTCGATAATCCCTTGCTGGTCATAGTCGAGGGGATAGGGTTCAGTTTTGATGGCTTGATAGAATTGGCTGAAGTGGGCAAACCGTTGTTGGTATTTGGCTTCATCTCGGACTCGAATCACCCGTGGACTTTCTTTGATGTAGTGACCCTCTTTTAGTTCACCATCGTAGTCTTCGAGATCCAATAACTGATAACCTCCCTTTGCTAGTTTCCAATTGAGGTCATGGTTACCGGGAACTAGAACAATTTGCTTGGGGTCTAGGGGGAAGTCTTGGCGGAGTTTGTCAAGAAACTGTTGTGCAGCCTGGTATTCGTCTGGAGTGGAATAATTCGCGATATCACCGGAGAGGATAAGAGCATCAAGGTGAGGGATTTGAAGGTCTTGGGTTAGGTCTTGGGCGAGTTGGTTTGACCAAAGAGTAGCTTGCTCAGGGGTGGTGATGTGGAGGTCCGAGAGGTGGAGGATGTACATGGTTTGAATGGCAATTGGTTTGGGAGGATGGGGTTTGGGACTATAGGTTGGGTTGTAGATTTGGTAGCGCTCTTGAATAGCGTTAAGGGCGTTGATGGTTTGATCACAACTCATGCCATCATTAGTTTGTACAAATTCTTCGTTGTTGAGGCGATTAATCAGTTTAGTAATAGTAGCTTCTGTCCCAGTTTTCCCCAGAGCTTCTGCCGCACTCCTACGCACAGATGAGTCGTCATCATCCAACAATTTAATTAAGGGGTCTATGGTGGCTTCTGTCTCGATTTTTCCCAGAGCTTCTGCCGCAATTCTACGCACATCAGGGTGATGATCATCCAGCAATTTAATTAAGGGATCTATGGTGGCTTCTGTCTCGATTTTTCCCAGAGCTTCTGCCACACTCATTCGCATCCAATATTCGTCATGATCCAGCAATTTAATTAAGGGATATATGGTGGCTTCTGTCCCGATTTTTCCCAGAGCTTTTGCGGCAATACCACGCACCAAATAGTGGAGATCATACAGCAATTTAATTAACGGTTGTATCGCTACTTCTGTTCCGATTTGTTTAAGAGCTTCTGCCCCACTCATCCGAACCAAATACTTGTTATCATCGAGACATTTAATTAAGGGGTCTATGGTGGCTTCTATCCCGATTTTACCCAGAGCTTTTGCCGCACTACTACGCACATGATAGTCGTTATCATCGAGCAATTTAATTAAAGGGTATATGGCTAATTCTGTCCCGATTTTACCCAAAGCTTTTGCCGCACTAATACGCACATAAAAGTTGTGATCATCCAGCAATTTAATTAAAGGGTATATGGCTACTTCTGTCCCGATTTTACCCAGAGCATCTGCCGCACTCCTACGCACATCTTCCTGGTGATCATCCAGCAATTTAATTAAAGGGTATATGGCTACTTCTGTCCCGATTTTACCCAGAGCATCTGCCGCACTACTACGCACATCTTCGTGGTGATCATCCAGCAATTTAATTAACGCTTCAATTGCCACTTCTGTCCCGATTTTTTCCAGAGCATATACCGCACTCCTACGCACATCATAGTTGTGATCATCCAGCAATTTAATTAAGGGGTCGATGGTGGCTTCTGTCCCAATTTTTACCAGAGCATCTGCCGCACTAATACGTACATCATAGTTGTGACAATCGAGCAATTTAATTAATGGTTCAATCGTGGCTTCTGTCCCGATTTTACCCAGAGCATCTGCCGCACTCCTACGCACAGATAAGTGTTGATCATCGAGCAATTTAATTAATGGTTCAATCGTGGCTTCTGTCCCGATTTTTCCCAGAGCATCTGCCGCACTCCTACGCACCAAATAGTGGTCATCATCCAGCAATTTAATTAAGGGGGCGATGGTGGCTTCTGTCCCGATTTCTCTCAGAGCATCTGCCGCACTCCTACGCACATCATAGTGGTGATTATCCAGAAATTTAATTAAGGGGGCGATGGTGGCTTGTGTCACGATTTTACCCAGAGCTTTTGCCGCACTACTACGCACATAATAGTCGTCATCATCCAGCAATTTAATTAAGGGGGCGATGGTGGCTTCTGTCCCGATTTTTCCCAGGGAATCGGCCGCACGCCAACGCACCAAATAGTGGTCATCATCCAGCAATTTAATTAAGGGATATATGGTGGCTTCTGTCCCGATTTTTCCCAGGGAATCGGCCGCACTACTACGCACATCATAGTGGTCATCATCCAGGAATTTACTTAGCTCAGTTATCGCTCTGTCTGATTTAGTTATTCCCAACAACTGAAGCTCAAGTAACTTCGGAACCTTTAACCCAGCCACTAACCCAACAGTCTGCTCCTGAAACTCCGGTTTTACTGCTCCTGCTAACCTCGATCCCAGTTGCCAATCCACATCTAACCCTAATTTTACTATCTCCAAGGCTTGCTTTTGATCATTTACCAATTGCAGCATCAGCACCAGAGGTTCTGTCCATTTCAAATAATTGAGATAGTTTTGTTGTAACTCCTGATCGCTGATACATGGTAATTGCTTAAATAAATATTCTGCTGTATAGTATTCTTGGATCATTTGGTGTCGAAACTCAATCAATTTTCCTGATTGTTGAATCAAGTGATGGTTGAGTAAGTCCTTGATCCAAGCTCTAGCGCGAACTTTAGGATCGATACAACCATTATTACCTAGATAGTCAGTTAAAATTTCCTGGGCTTTTGTCTTAGGAATAGCAACAGTAATCTC
>NZ_JAAHIE010000658.1:0-3589 GCF_010671945.1 Moorena sp. SIO4E2 | reverse complement strand
TGTTGCTTATGACTTCCAGCCTTTTTCTCTGTTCTCGACTCAGAATCACCTTGTCTCGTTTTCCTCTTCCCATACTTTCCGCCTCAGTTATCCTATTTCTATTGCACTATTTTAGCTGTGCCACGCCAGTAGGGTGCGTTAGGGGCGGTTTGCCGTCATTTTCTACCTCGTAGCCACCGCTGGTAAAGCCGGCCCCGTAACGCACCACCGCATCAAACAGCAAAAGCGATGCACTCGAATAATTGAATATTTTCCTCTTCTATTCGAGTTTTGGCAACTCCGAAAACTGTTTTTGGAGTTGCCATTGAGTTACCAGACATTATTGATGTCATAAAACATAGTTCACTTATAAATCTTGGCAATCTCCTCAGATAATTGAGCCGGGGTCATTACCGGATATTCAGGTGGATATACAGATTCAGTTTCTCCAGATGGAGAGAGTGCCTCAAGGCAATTAGGAGGTTGACTTACCTTTCCTTTAAAGGGTTTATCTTTATCTGGAGACCACGCTTTTAGAAGTTTTGTTACATCAGATTTCATCTTCCCTCGTGTTTGATCAGGAACCCAACTTTTTTGTGAAAGTTTGTTTTCTACATATTTAACAAAACCAAAGGAGTCTTGATACTCTATTGGAGCAACGATCTTACAGTTCCTTCCAATGGCGGCTTCGTATTATTCCGATGCTGTATTAAGAATACTAATAAGCACAATTTCAGCAAATTCCGGTGACTGAAGATTCTTATGATTTTCAAAAAAACTATCTATAGCTGATTTTATGTCTGCCACTGATACCTGAAGTTTTTTAGTTACTTCCTCACTATAAGGTTGATATTTAGCTGTGTCGTATAGATCTTCCAAATTCTGTTTGAAATCATCAACACCTTCCTCTTTTAATTTATCTTGAATTTCCCCGTAAAGTTCCTCAATAGGATGTTCTAAATGAGATTGTGCTTGATCTGGGGTTCCCCCTTCTAATAAATCTTTGGCTGCAATCAGATGACCTTGCATTAGACCAAGATTTTTGATATAATATTCATCTAATATTTTTTCATATTCGGAGTTAGAAAAAAGTTCACTAGTTTTAGTAGGAGTATTACTAGGTAGATAGTACCCAATTACTACCACTAAAAGGGCAACAACTAAAGTAATAAAAACGTATTTGAGTATATTTTTCATAACGTTTACTGTTCTCAAAATTTGTTACTAGGAATAACTGAAAATTGTCCCATGCAACCATTTTAAGCAATTTGGTCTTGATGAGGGTGAAACATATAGTTTCCTGGGAAAGCATACGCAAACTCTAAAATATGCCGTTCCGCTGTACCCATAGTAATGACATCGGTTTTTAGAGTTGGCTTGATAGTACAACCGGTTGGATAAACTTTAAACATGTTGGCATGAATATGAAAAGTAACAGCCACATCATACTCAATCATATTCACTATATATAATCTTATTAACTGATTTTGATAAATCGGAATAGGGTGTTTATGGTAAAAATCAGGTAAGCCATTAAACGCATAAAGTTCATTAGTTTTAATGTCTTCAGTTTTTATGTCTCCGTCAATGTCATAACCTGACATAACTAAAACCATTTCATCGGCGGAAGGGCGTTTTCTGGGAGGATCAATAATGAACATACCATACAGTCCTTTGCTAATGTGGCGAGTAACAGGACTAACATGGCAATGGTAAAGATGAACCCCATAGGGCTTAGCCTCAAATTCATAGACAGTTTCTTTACCTTTGCCTATGGGAGTCACTCCATCCATTTCAGCAGGATGAATACCATGAAAATGAATGCTATGACTACTAGCAGAATCCTGATTCCGAAAAATTACTCTAATCCGATCACCTTCTACCGCTCTTAATGTTGGACCGGGAACTCGATTATTAAAATTCCAGCTAACCCAACCTACCAATTTATTTAGCTGAGTCGAGGTATTATCTGCAACGATTTCAAACTCCCTGATCAGATGTCCATTTTCCTGCTTAACACGACCATAATCAAAACTTCGTAGACAATTTATAGGATCAAATCCAACATACTTTGCTGAGAGTTGCTCATCTGTGGTGAACCTAGGTACCTTAACAGTGGCAGTAGGTCGCGATTTAAGGAATTGGTAGACAGTCCCTGCGATCCCTAAACCTACAAAACTAGATTGTAATAGTTGGCGACGACTCCACATAATAGCAATATTAGGGATTACTAGTCTAAATATAGCGTTTATTGCAGTTATGAGGTAAGCTTATCAACTTCAAAGTCCTCCTTATTAAGGGGAATTTAGGGGGTTCGCTTGGGTGCATCGCTTTTGCTGTTTGACACGGTGGTGCGTTACGGGGCGGGCTATCCAAACCCTGGCTACGAGGCGGAAAATGAGGCTCCCCTAACGCACCCTACGCAACTTTTTTACAAATATGAGATGCACCCGATCGCTTTGTACTTCACAAGTCGTAGTAGAATTGCTATATCCTGGAATAAAAAAATTAAAATTCAGGATCATTTCGGCACTGATAAAATTTATCATGTTCAACATCAATAAATGGATCTGTTCCTCTTTTTTTGTCATGAACAGTAAAGATGCTCTGAAAAAATCCTGCGTCAAACAACTTGTATTCAAGACTCTTTCGATCTTCAAGCTCACAACTATTGTTATCAGGATCTAGTTGATCACATTGACCATCCTTAATTTTTTTGAAATATTCTTCCATCAACTCCCTTCTTTCTTTCTCAGCTTGCGTTTTTGACACTTCCAGGTTAAGTGCTCTGTCCAATCTATCTTTAGCTTGATCATACTTAGAAGTCATATAGTACGCAAAACCAGAATCTCGCAATGCATAATAGTAAAGTTCAGTATCAGGATTTTCTGTAACTTTGTCATATTCTTTAATGGCCTGATCATACTGACCATTCTCTAAGATATATGAGTTCCCAATGTAGTACCTAATCTGATAAGCATCTGGCTCTTTCTGTAAAATTTTTTCAAAAGAATCTCGAGCTTTTTCATAATCCTTATTAAGTAGTTGAGCTTTAGCCTTGCTTAACAAAACTGTATGCTTTCCGTTCTGGTCAGATACTTGGAGCTTATTGTAAAGTTCTATCCCTTTCTTATATCCATTAAAGTTGTTCCACTTATCTTTCTTTAAATTTTTAGATGTCTTATTCCTGTCTCTGCTAACTAAGAAATGACCCAACTCAAGCAGTGCAAAAAAATTATTGTCTACAGTTTTAACTTTCTTAACATCTATATAAAGGTTAATTGCCTCTTCATAGCGTTGACTAGCAGGCAAACAGTCTAGACTCTCCGGATTCAGTACAAAATCCTTAAAATCTTCCATCAAAGCGATGTATAATTTTATCAGCGGATCTTCTGGATTATACTTTTCAGCACTCTTGAAATTTTCTTTCACTTGTTCGATTAACTGATCAACCGTTAATTGAGTGTTATTTATTGTTATTATTTTGGGTCCCTTATTTTTTTGCCAACTAGCATAGGAATAAACTAGTTTTGCTCTTCCCAGATTTTTATAGGCTAGATATAAAGCAAAATTATTGTTGGGAGATTTAATTCTTCAGAAGATTCTGCGA
>NZ_JAAHIE010000657.1:0-3619 GCF_010671945.1 Moorena sp. SIO4E2 | reverse complement strand
TGGGCTTGATTCATCTACTTTAAAATTTGAATAAATCTTAGGATATTTTTTAGATTTATTTTTGTAATTTTCATTACCAATAATCAAGCTCACAAGTAATTTCACAAAAAATAAAATATTAGTTAAAAATCCAATAATGACGGGTGATACAAACAATAATAAGTGAAAATTATCATTCAATCTGATACGAGGATAGAACTTGTGTTTAAAAATTAAAAACAAAGTTATACCTAAGCTTAATAAACTATAAAAGAAGTTAATAGCTAGTGCTTTTATCCACCAGTGAAAAAATTTATCTATAATTTCTACAAATCTATTTTGTATTCTGGAAAACCTATATGGATATTTATCAGTAGCAAAGTTAAAATTTTGCGGAATTCTTTCTAAATTATAAACTCTGACCATGTTATATGGTAAAGCCAAAATTGCTTGTTTACCATCGGTAGTAATGGTTACATCATTTACGGAATTATTATCATTGATAACTTGATTATTCTTTTCTAATAAGCCGAAATTCCACACTTTAAGGGTTTTATCGTTGGAAGCAGAAATAAATCGTTTACCATCAGGTGTAAACGCAATATCAACTATCGGAGCAGTATGACCTTCCAGTTGAGAATGAAACTTAACTTGGTCGCTTTTATTACTTGTTTCTAGATTCCAAACCCTTGAAAAATTATCACTATAAACAGCAATCAGCGACTTGCCATCAGGGGCAACCGCAATGGAATATAATTTCTCCTTTGTCTCAGGATTTTGATATGGATCGAATCGATTGAGCTCGGAAAGCACACGGCTTATGGGGTATAATTTCTCCCTTGTCTCAGGATTTTGAGATGGAGCCAGCAGGAACAACACTTCACCGCTTTCTAAATGGAAAATCGTAATAGCTCCATTATCTGATCCATAAATTAAGTGATTATCATAGGTGATAGCAACAGTTTTTACTAAATTTCTATGCTCTTGTCGAGTTAATTCTTCTTTTCCTGTTTCTAGGTTCCAGACTATGATATACTGAGAAATACCCAAAATTGATCCTGAAACCGCTTTCTTGCCATCGGGAGTAATCGCTAAAGCAACTATAGGGGTACTATGACCATTAAATGTTAATATTTCTGTACCTGTTCCTGAATTCCAGACTTTAACAGTGTTATCAGAGGCACCAGAAATTACCCTGGTTCCATCAGGAGTAACACCTACAGCATTTACAGAGTGACTATGACCATTAAATTTCAGTATTTCTTTACCTGTTGCTAAACTCCAGACTCTAACCGTATTATCCGAGGCACCAGAAATTACCTTGGTTCCATCAGGAGTAACCGCTACAGCGTTTACAGGAGCACTATGACCTGTTAATGTTCTAATTTCTGCACCTGTATTCAAATCCCACACTTTAACCGTGTGATCCGATGAACCAGAAATTACCATGGTGCCATCTGGTGTAACAGCAACTGCATTTACGGAATCACCATGACCACTAAGGGTAGATAGTAAGAGTCCAGTAGGGGCATTTAACGTAGCTCTCAAGCTACGCAAACAAGTCGTTTCGGTTTGGGGTATCTGTTGTAATAATCGTTGAATGTCTGGGGTATCAAAATCTAGTAAACGCCCTGACAGTTGCCCTGCTAATTGGGTTGCATCTTGACTTAATATATGTCTTGATAGTCGCAAGGCTCCCTGAATTAACTTCAGGGATTGTATCGTTTGCTCGCTGTAGTCTGGATGAGATAAATCTATATTATCAATCAACTCATAATCTTCAATCAGTGCCTTTATACCAAATTCAGTATGATTAAGTTTGGCTTCGATAAACTCATAATTACTCAACAAACGAGATAATTTATTAAGGTTCTCACCTTCTAACCACAAACGGGGAATTTCACCCAAGAAATGCTCTATTTCTTCTGGTGATTTTTGCCCTAACCAACTGCGAAGATTACTCATAATTCAAGGGGTACATCTCAATGCATGCTGTTTGATCCGGTGGTGCGTTACGGGGCTGGCTGTCAAAACCAAGCACGAACGAAGAGGCGGAAAATTAGGGCAACCGCCCCTAACGCACCCTACAGAACTGCGAAGATTACTCATAACTCCAGCCCCTCTGTCATATTATCGGCAATTTCAGCACTAATATTAGGTAACATCACACCTGCCGCTTGGACAATATCCTGTCGATTCAAAAAATCTCGGAAACTTTCGTGATAAAATCGATAACGTGGTGGTCGATAGCTTTCTTGCTTTTGTAAAAATTGTGCCCATCCATCAAGCACTTCCTGCACCGTGAATTCATCCTGCTTAGAATAGTTAGCAATTTTTTTACGGGAAGCAGCACGACCTAACTTACATATCACATAAACAATTTTAATTTTATCCCTGGGTAAAGGCTTGGTTGTCATCCCCATCAGTTGCCAATGGTTTTCGTAATAGCCTTGTAATCCTACCGGTAATTCATCCAAGGGTTTATCATTATAAAACCCATCGGCTATGGCTGGCAACACACAGCGCAAATACATAAAGTTATTTTCGCTTTTTCCCGCAATCTCTTCCACAAACTGCTGATTAGAGAGGGCACGTTGCTTTTTAATCCACTGACTCAATCCCTGTTTATAGTCTGGATGATTCAGCAATTGCCAAATATACTCCTTTACATCTCGATGGCTTTGTTGAGAGTTTGCCCTTAAATCCAATTCTTCGGTTGGTGTACTCGGGGATAACCGCAGCCTTTTCTCATTCTGATTATACGGTCTTCTGGTCAGGATAAAATAAACACGGTCTGGCACAATAGTCGGTAAATATAAAAGATTACCAGCTCCCTCTTGGTCAACTTCATCCAAAGCATCGACAACAATCACCAACCGTTCACCAGCAGATAAGTTTTCCCTAACCTTAGCCAACAAGGTTGATAAATCGGCATCTTGAGCATCTGGCAACTGGTAACGAGTGATCAATTGTTGACGGATTTTCCTTAGGAATAATTCTGGACGATTCATGCCCTCAGCACGACTATTAAAAAAGCAAATTGCTTCTGGGTTGTCTGATACATACTTAGCAGCAATGGCACTTTTACCCATCCCAGCATCACCAATAACAGTAAAGTAGCCCTGAGCAGTTTTGCTGAAGAAGTTTTCAATAGCCTTAAAGACAAACTCACGTCCGCAAAATAAGTGAGTTTTGTCTTGAATAAATTGTTCAAACTCTGGTGGTAACTGCTGTTGAGGCTCCCAGTCTTTTCTGTCAACGATATCAGTTGGTTTAAGATTTAGAACCTTGCAAATATTTCTAACTGCCCATCGTTCCACTCCATGGGGACAATCTTTAGTACCAAGCAAGCGTTTAACGGTATCGACAGAGACACGGGCTTGTTGTGCTAGTTTCTCTTGAGTTAGTCTAGCGTCTTTGTAAGCTTGTTTGAGTCTGGCTTTACCTTGCTGACTCGATCGCACTTTGTCAGATTCAAGCATTTTGATTTTAGGGAGTCGGGAGTCGGGAGTCGGGAGTCGGGAGTCGGGAGTCGGGAGTAGGTAAGCAAGCATTCAGCGGTCAGCGGTCAGCGGTCAGCCGTTAGCTTTGTGGCACAGGCTTCGACGTTGTGACTTTACGCTTACCTGTTTTCTTCAAA
>NZ_JAAHIE010000656.1:0-3626 GCF_010671945.1 Moorena sp. SIO4E2 | reverse complement strand
TTAAGATTCAAACAACCCGATTCATCAGTCTTAGTGGTCAGTTTTAGAACTTCCATTGGCAGTAGCATTAGTGGACCTTACCTTAGCTTATCTTAGCGGGATTGATCGTCTATTACCATAGTGCGTTCGCGTAGCGTGACCGTAGGTCAATCGCTTTTAGCAGCTCTTTTGGAGCATCGCAAATCCCTAGCCCTTTCCGCTAATCGCCGATCTTTTATAGTGCGTTACTTCACAAATTTCGACCTTGGTAGTTACTCGGATCTCGAACGCAGCACTCACTCTATTCAATAGCTTAATAAAAGTGCTTTAGATTTATGGATCATCACTTAAAAGTTGATCTATACTTTCGAGCCTTTGTTGAGAACCACGGCGAACACGATGAATGCGGACAATTCCTTCCTGTTCTTCGACTGCTTCACTCACCGTGAATAAAATATAGAATTGCTTTTTATAGAGAAGTTGGCGCACCTCAATACCCATATACTTACTTTCGAGGGCTAGTGAGCAACGCCTCGGAAAGTTTTCCAGGGTCAACATCACTTCATAACATCCTCTTACCCAGCGATAAGCTCGTTCTGCTGAATCCTCCTTTATCCAAATAAAAATACTTTCAATATCTGCCACTGCAGTAGGAGAGATTTCAATCTGGTAGGCCATATTTTTCCTGGAGCTGCTGAAATGCTTCCTTTAACGGAATACCTTGTCCTTGCTCAAACTCCTCAATACTCTTTCTGATGCCTGCAATAGACTCAAGCAATTCCATCCGATCGAGAAGTTGCTGATAGCTTTCAGCATCTTGAACAACTGCAGCAGCTTTGCCATTAACAGTCAGAACCATTGGTGCTTTAGTTTCTTTGAGCCTTGCGATAAAGGCTTTAGCGCCCCGTTGGAATTCTGAGAGTGGATGGATGTCACTCAGACTAAACATGATAGTTTTAATAAATTATTTGATAATTTAATGTTAATAGCTTGAAACTGTTTTGTCTAATGCGAACGCGCCCCGCGTGACCTACGGTCAATCGCGCCCCCCGTGACCTATGCGATTGCAAATTCAGTATATTGTCTCAGATGGGGTGGATGAAATCCTAAAACAATCTCCTCTCGTGGTATCCCTTTCTGTAACAAATCTGTCGCCACCCCATCCTCAGTCCAATCTTCCTCAATCCAAATCTTGTCATCCTTCAAACGGATATGAATCATAACACTCTTAATCCGTTCATCTTTCCACCAACCCATCAGCAGCAAAAGATACTGATCCTGTACCTCATCAAACGCTAAAGCACTTTCAGTGGTAGAACCAGATTTTTGATTGATATGATGATAGTCTCTTAAAACTTCCTGGACAATTTCCCGATAATGCTTTAATCTATCCATTGCTCAATTACCTTACTGTAAGCATTAAGCCGTCAGCCGTCAGCCTTTAGCTGAAAGCTGATGTCTGATAGCTGTTCGCGAAGCGTGCGCGTAGCGCTTAAGCTGATGTCTGAAAGCTGAAAGCTGATAGCTGAAAGCTGATAGCTGAAAGCTGATAGCTGATAGCTGATAGCTGATAGCTTACAACTATCAAACTTTCGGGAAGACTTCTACCTTCACTTCCATCCCTATTTTTCCTAGCAAATTAATCAACTTATCCACACTGAATCGACTAATTTCACCATTCATTAAATTACTAATCCTCGGTTGGGTTTCTCCCAAAAACTCTGCTGCTTCATTTTGAGTCCATCCCCGCTCCTGAATATAGGAACGCAAATCTAAGATCAGATCCGCTCTTACCTTGAGATTCATTGCTTCTTGTGCCTCAAATCCCAAATCTTTAAATACATTGTCGTCCCCTAACACGACATTGACGGTTTTTTCATCAGTCATTTTTATGTTTATCCTTTTGTTCCTTTCTAAACTGAACCATCTCCTGATAACGCTTCTGTCCTAGTTGAATATCTCCTTTGGAGGTCTTCTGTGTTTTTTTATGGAAAACATGAAGCACATAAATTGCCTCTTCAAATCTAGCGACATATAAAATCCGATAGGCTTCTCCGGTCCAAATGCGAATCTCTTCAACTCCCTTGCCAATTGTGGGCATCGGCTTATAATCTGTAGGTTTTTGACCCCTTTGGATAGCTCTCAATTGAAAACCAGCCTTCCGCCGTGCTTCCAAGGGAAGATCCGATAATTCTTCTCTAGAAGAGCCAACCCAGTAAATTACTTTATCTGTCATTACCTTACCTCACCAAACAGTATACCTTATTTGGCATAAAAAGATAACACCAGAAGAAAGTGCGTTCGCTTTTAGCGGCTCTTTTGGAGCATCGCTTTTTCGGAATGGAGGGGAATTAGCGATCGCGAATTGCTATGATTTTTATCCCAATTACAGATTTATGCTGATCGGTAAGAGTCCTTTAAAATGCTGGTCAATCGATCAAATCGAGTATTGATTATCTTAGTGCGATCGCAAAGCCCTAGCCCTTAATGAAACGGGCAAGATGCCCATTCCACGCCTGATGCCCATTCCACAGCTGCGACAATCACGCGAATTAAATTCTTAATGGGTCAAGCGCACCTAAAAACTCTTCAAATCATTCCATTATTAAGCAATGCCGTAAATGGGCGTTACTGAACCAAGGAATAGTATACTAAGAAAGACTAGGATAAAGATAAATATAAAAATGACAACTGGTTTAACCAACCCTAGTCTTATGACTCAAACCTTCACCACCCAACACCTTTCCCCAGAAGCGATCGCTCAGCTTGTCAATTATTTACCTGACTACATCAAAGTTGCACTCAATGAAAAGTCTACTGAATTAGAATGTTCCCTGGAAGCTACCATTGAAATGGCAATTTCCAACTTCCTAGACGAAGAAGCATTGAGCTTTGAGGATTGTCTACTCGCTCAACGTCTGAAAAATAATAATTAAAATTGCCGATAAATAGAATAACTAAAGCGATTACGAATTTGTCGCTGTAACTCAATCCGAATGTAAACTGAAAATAACAAAAAGTAGGGTGGGCAAAGTTATAGTATCTAGAATTATCAAAAAAAACTAAACGGTCTTTGCCCACCCTACAACTGCTCACCCTGCCGTTGAAACATTTTCTAAGCACAGAGAGTTTATATCTGGCGCGAGTTTTGAGAATTGTCAATTGATCCGCCTTTCCCAACAAGTCCTCTAACTCAGCCACCTCATCAGTGCAGAGCAATGATTCTACATTTCTCGCCACTAAATCATCCAAACGAGTTTGATCTGCCACAGCCAATTTACAACTTGCCAGTGCTTCTAACTCATCTACACTCAAACCAAGCAAACACTCCTCATCCAACCCTAATGGATTAGCGAGTCGAGAATAGGTGTTCCAGTCCAATAAAACCCCAACTCTTTCCCCCTGCTCATTCGTGACATACTGTAATAAACTTGTCATATCAAAAAGCTTCATAAGATAATGTAATCCTATCTTAGCCCGTTCTGTGTACCTGATAGTTATGCAAACCTCCGTAAGTGATGTTGTCTACAGAAATACAATTTTACCTAAATAAAGTAGTAGATGAATATGAGTTGATTCAATTTTTGTCTAAAAGCCTCGATTTAAGAGGTTGTCTGAGAAGTCTCATTTGCTACATCCAAGCCCCC
>NZ_JAAHIE010000655.1:0-3629 GCF_010671945.1 Moorena sp. SIO4E2 | reverse complement strand
TTGCCCGTTGTAGAATGGGCATCTTGCCCGTTACTGATTGTAGAATGGGCATCTTGCCCGTTACTGATACGAGACGACTGTAAGAACGTTCTCGCAAAGAACCATATAAAAATAGAATTCTTGGTGGGTGGTCAAAACTGGTCATTATAAAAGACAAAAGTTCAAAGTGTTCTCACGATACCTGATTAACTTCTATTTCTAAGGCTGAAATTGCTTCTATGATTTCATCAAAGGGTGGAGCAGTACCTAACATCATGCCCTGCATTGCCTGATAATCAGTAATGAGAGCTTTTAGTAATTCTCCTTTCGGTAAGAGTTTTAGAGAGCCGGGAATCGCTTCGTCTAATTTCATCCAGCTTCGATTAAACAGTTTTTTGGTGTACTGGCGTACATCTTCTCTTAACTGATGATTGGCAATGGCTGTCTTACCTGCTTCCTGACGGGAAATTATTGCTACATCATAATAATGACGTGACAGTCTCTGGCGATCACTGGGCAGGCGTTGTTCGTCTCGATAACCACAAGACCAACCATGTAATATCATGATTTTATCCCAAAAAGTTCTTTGAGGGTCGATGGTCGTTACATTTGCTACGGAAAAATTCCATTCTTCAAGTATCTCGGATAGATAGGGGGTAATAGTATGATTTTGATGGGGATCGAGCGCTGACCGTGCGCCTGCTTCTAGTTTGACACGGGGTTGAACGTAAGCAATGCTATCGGATGGAAATAAGCTCGGATACTGAAACAGCAGGGTTGAATTATCTGGATCGTCTTCATCGAGTACAATGCGACTCTCAGGCGAAATTACCCCAGCAACTTGTGATAAGTCATCTTTAAGCTTGCCACAGATATACGTTGAAGCAGCTTGTTTTAGTTCGGACGCTAGTTTTTTTCGCCGCTTGCTAGAGATTCCAAGAGCAGAGGGATCGTTATCCCCGGCAAAACCCAGATCGCTCCTGAATACCACCAGATCTACATCCTCGGAAAATCTACTAATGAGTTGATAAACCTTGGAAAGGGAAGTGCCGCCTTTAAACAATAGTCTGGGGTGTTCCTGGGGTAAGCCATTATAAAGGATATCCAGCACCAGGCACACCCAAAAATCCTTTTCTATATAGGTAGACAAGGTATTGAGGGAATCCGCTGTTGACTCAAAAACATCGTTACGGTCTTGTGCTGGTAAATTGAGAAATTCTTCAAATGCTGGATTCACTAGGAGACACCTTCACCCTTACTAACTTGACGTACAACGGGTGTCATCCACGTTGGTAACAGCTTAATACCTTCTGCGAGATCTTGTTTGATGTCTGAAGACAACCGATTGTGTAGGGTATTAACCACATCTTTATCAGCAGCGATATTTTCGCCCAGCCAATATAAGGCCCTAACCACAGGCGCACCAGGACGGTTAGCCCATGCCATTAACCGTTGAGAGACATGACGTAGTTTGATGGTACGCCCACCAACTTGTAAAGTTCGGCTCGAACCATTCGTTATGTAGCTGTTCTGGGCGGGAACGGCATTGGTCAGACCTAGCTGGTGGGCTGCAACAATGCCATCTGGCATGATTGATATACCATCCCGACGTGCCAGAGCTTCCACAACGGCATCAATGTTGGGTGGGGCAGGACGCTTCAAGATATTGCTGGTGCGTGGATAGTCATATAAACCGCGACCAACGCGGCGCAAAAATCCTTGTTTCACCAGACGAGATAGCGCTTTATCTACAGCATCACGACTGCCGAGATCTACAAAATCTTTGGGTGTGCAGACCCAACCACCGCGACCATGACCACGAACTCTGTTCAGGATTTTTTTTGCTATACCCTGCATCTTACGAAAGCTATGAATATAAAGTTCACGAAATATATTTTGTCAGAATTATAGCCAATATTTCTGACTTTTTCAAGGCAGCTAACCGTGTATTAATTGCCCAAAGTCAGGATGTTGAGGTAACGAAGGTGAGTAGAACTGTCAGAATAGGTTCTATGACCCTTCGATAAAACTGTCAGATTAATCGAAAACCAACCCTATTCCGACACAAATTCGGGGTAAATCTGACGTGAGGCTGAGGTATGCCCTATTCTGACAGTGTTCACGCGAGTTCAGTCTCACAATCTCTTAAGCTTAGCGAGACAAGTCTTGTGACTTTCATTAAATAGGCTCAGGGAGCACATAGCTGCCATGAGCCGCCAGATTTTTCTCATTCATCACACAAGACTGATAAATTTTTGGTAAGTCTATAGTTATCAATACCTTATAATGCTGATGCAAAACATAGTGCATAAGTTATTTTCTTATGCACTATGTTTTGCAACATCGCAACCAGGCGTAGTGACAAGATAGCTGTCATAAGTGCCAACTCAAGCCCAAAAAAGTTCTGATTTTACTTTTGGAACTGGAACTTATCGATTTTTTGGTTAAATTTGATGCTACCCGGAGATAAATTCTAGTCGAATTTATGAATAAAGTTCTGACACTGTTAGAAATAAGAACTTTTACTTTGGGGGATCCCGATGGAGATCTAGAAGATGAAAGCTATTCACAGTAAGGGGTTGATGTCATTTTGCACTTATGACAGCTTCCTTGTTATTACGCCAACCAGCAGAAACCCGTTTCTAAATTTGTTGTGGCAAAACTTTAAATTTCCGCGACTTTTAAACATCTGAAATCATAATTTGGAGGCATATGACAGCTATGTGCCCCCTGAGCCTAAGTAGCTTTTGATGATGGTATAACGACAACCTTGAAAAGAGATAGCCTGTTGAACTGTCGCTAAGTAAATGGTCTCAATTCGTAGTAATAAGCATTAAGCTTGGCGTTGCTGATAACTGATAGCTGTTCGCGTAGCGTGCGCGTAGCGCATTAGCTGATAGCTGATAACAAATAGCTGATAGCTTAAATACTAACCCCAAACTAACACAGCATAGACTCCATAAATAAAATAAACACCAAGTACAATCGCAATAATAATCCGAGCCTTTCTCGAAGTATGGCGTCTCCACAATACAAAGCATCCCACTATTACAGCCAACACTTCTATAGGAGCAAAAATATGACCATAATGACGAGAATCCCAATAAGACACAGGGCTTTCAAAACGCCAATTTGACAATGGAAAAAAGTGACGATGGGCATCGTCAGCATGGAAAGGAAAATCTCCTAACCCATGAAGAGCCATGCTAGCAAACATAGCAATCAGAAACGTTTGACCAAAATAGTAAGCTAACAAGCCACCTAATAGGATTAGTGGAAAAGAATTGAAAATATCAAAAAATACTTGCCAGCTTGGGTTATAATAAGATTCAGACCAGATTACGTTTTCAGGAATTCCTCTGATTAATTTTTCATATATGTAAAAAATTACCATTGGTAAATCTGGTAATATCGCACCGAACACAATTGGGAAATTATTTTCGGGCTTTCTTTTTTTTCCTAAAATCAGGAGATTGACGATGGCGTGAGCGGGAGTATTCACAAATTAGAGAATTAAGAATTAAGAATTTAGAATTTAGAATTTAGAGGGAGTCGGGAGTCGGGAATCGGGAGTCGGGAATCGGGAACAGAAATATGTCTGGCAAGGCAGATTTATGGGTATAATCCGCCCCCCTAGCCCCCCAATTTTG
>NZ_JAAHIE010000654.1:0-3642 GCF_010671945.1 Moorena sp. SIO4E2 | reverse complement strand
CTAGCCCTCTTCAGGTCAGAGTTCCACCAGATAAAATTGTCAGAATTGTGACGAAATTTGGCTGTCCATAGACCCAGAGAAGATTCATTTATTTAACCCCCATGATGGGATGGCGATTACTAAGTCCTCTATTAGCTAAGCGATCAGCTATCAGCTATCAGTAATCAGCGGTCAGTAATCAGCTGGCTCACCGCTGATTGCTTACTTTTCGGCGGGTGTTGCGTCAGTCAAAGAATGAATAGGAGTAGAGCGGGCATCCTGCCCGCGCCAACAGTACTCGAACGGGCAAGATGCCCATTCTACCAACATCGGTGTCTGGGAATGTAACGGGCAAGATGCCCATTCCACCAACATCGGTGTCTGGGAATGTAACGGGCAAGATGCCCATTCCACTAACATCCCTGTTCCATGGCAAGGAGAATTCTTCCCGACTCCCGATTCCCGATTCCCTCAAAAATTTTTTACAAAACTTTTCAAAATATGCTATAATAATATGTTTTTTGTGCTACAATAAAATTGCCCACTTTAAAATTAACGGCAAGAGCCAGCCTACGGATATTCCTCAGGCCAAGGCTGGCTCTGGCTCCCACTTAAAGGAGATACATTTATTATGTACTATGGTCTAAGCCTATACCCATGGGTACTGGTGAGGCTATTGCCACCCATGCCACCATTGGTTTTCGCTCGGTTTGACAACCTTTGCGATGCCAAAAGCTATGTGCAGGCTCTGAAGCGGCTCATGCCTGATGCTAAGTTCCTTATTTTTTTGGATATAAGTCTGCCGATGGATCAAGAAGAATAGGGAGTTAAGGAATCAATAGGAGTAGAGTGGGCAGGATGCCCGCTCGAAAATAGCCGTTGCTCAATTAAGGAATGAATAGGAGTAGAGTGGGCAGGATGCCCGCTCGAAAATATATTGAAACTGGCAAGATGCCAGTTCTACGCAAGATGCCAGTTCTAGGCAAGATGCCCGTTCTACGCAAGATGCCCGTTCTACGCAAGATGCCCATTCCACCAAGATGCCCGTTCCACAAAACTTTTAAAATCATTCCATTATTAACCCCCACACTAGGTGGTGGCAAAGTGCTCCCGCAGCAAATCGTGGATGAATCGATAGCGTCCACCGACTTGCTTGATCAGGCGGCGTTCTGTGGCATAGCTCAGGAAATGGGCGTAATCCCAGGGGATTGAACCACTGCGCCAGAGAATGAGGCGGAGGACGAAATGCTGAATGACCGGTATGCCAGCAAAGAAAAAGCCAAATAACATTGCTAGCCCAAAAGCAAAAATTAATGCTTCGAGTGGTTCAACATTCTCTTCCAAATCTAGAGTAGTTAATACAACCGGCAATAAAATTACAGGAAAACTAATTAAACTAATAATAACGGTATTTTTAGCGCATTCTTTAATTCCCTGATTTGGTTTATTTCTGGTTTTTAGTTCTTCTCCACTGAGCCCTCCAATCAGCAATACAATCAGCACTACAATCAGCACTCTAATCAGCATTCCAATCAGCACTCCAATCAGCCCTCCAATCAGCACTACAATCAGCCCTCCAATCAGTAAGTCCATTAATTTTTTTATTCTTTGCCATGATTGCATTATTTGCCATAAATTTTGCAAATAATGCAATGAAAATTTAATATTTTCATAAGGTTCTATATTATCATTATTCCTCTCAAAAAAAATATAATTATCCAACCCAAAAAGCAGCCCCAAAATCAGCCCCAAAATCAGCCCTATACTCCGCCCTCCAATCAGCCCCAAAATCAGCCCCAAAATCAGACCGACAATCAGCCCTAAAATCAGCTTATAAAACCACTTTTCTGTGGAATTATTCAACAGATCAGGCTGCATTTTCTCAATCAAAAACTCGGTTTGTTGTCGCTCCTTCAATTGTTTAGCAAGCCAGCCTAACCAGCGCCTTGTTTCCTCTTCCGAATAACCTCGACGGTCATGGTTTTCCTCTAGTTTACGGTCAATGTAAGCCTCAAATAACTTTTGACGGCATTCGTTCTGATAGTCTTCCTTTGCCTTAGGATCATTAAAAGGTATCCATAGAAAATGTCTTCCTACTCGCTTCAAGCCATCTCCATATCGATAAGCAACGGGAATTAAATGTAATAATAAGGGCATTCTTGCTAACTCTAGCAACCCATCTGAATCTTGCTGAATTCCTTGCCAGAGGCGACCCTTGAACCCGTTTAAATAATTTTCTATCTGCTGATCGGTCAAAGGTTGCAGACCGACTGCTCCCCGCATCTCCTTAATTTTTTCACCGGCTTCGTACTCTTCTTTACGACAGCAAACCACAATTTGAGGAACGTGTTTGACAAACTGATTTAATTGCTGAACACATAACTTCTGTCGCTCTAAACCCAACTCATCCAAACCATCCAGAAGAGGTAACAACTGACCGGTGGTAATCCACTCCTGAGTAATGGCTTCGGGGAGATTATAACGAAACTTTAAATTAGCTGCTAACCATTCAGCAATGGGCTGCTTGTCATCTTTCCAATCCGAAAGTTCAGCAATAATTGGAATAGGTTGGTCTGGCTGGTCCTGGGCACGTGTAATTAAATCTTTGGCCAAATCCAACAGCATGGTCGTTTTTCCAGAACCAGGCGCACCAAGAATCAACAGTTTCCCGGCAATATCGTGTTGGTTAAATACCTCAATAAGCCTTTGACCTGGTTCAGACTCCGTAGTTACTCGCCAAAACTTGGGCAACCTTTTCAACCTTGGAGGAGAATTGCTAGGATTAACGGTAATTTTTTCTGGACGACCCACTTGCTCCCTGTGGTCTGCCATTACCAACTTAATCAAGTTGTCATTGTGCAGGGAGTCATCAAGGCGCATGTTAACCTCAGCTGCCATTGCTCCCAGCAAGTCCTTCCGCCATCGCTGTAAATTTGCCTTTGGAATTTTTCTAGATATTGTAGTTTTTAACAAATACCCAATTGTCGGTAGGGCAAATAAGTAACCAATACCTAAAATCCAGTAGACTTGTTGGAACCACTCGCTATTCTGTTGTGCGGATGGTTTAAAAACTAAATGTCCTCCTGCAAGAACTAAGACTCCATAAATTGTGCATAGAGCAATTACTATTATTCTCCGAAGGCGAGTATTTTGCTGGTCAAAGCGATTGATCAAAAGTGCGCCAAGAGAGGGAAGTAGTGCTAGTTCTACAACGAGTAGTATTTGAAGGACATTGGGATTGGTCAGAAGTTCAGCAAGGTTCATGTCTGAAGCGACCTCTGTTTTATCACTCTCTGAGATTTTAACCAATTAGCATCGAGAGAGCCAATAATATAGCAATTATATATGCCATGAAGTCCAAAGAGATCCCCCTAAATCCCCCTTATCAAGGGGGACTTTGAGGTTGAGAAGCGTACCTCATAAATCCTAGAAACGCTATATCAAGTCTGCTTGAATATCCATAATTAAGCAGAGGGTGGGGAGATGGGGAGATGGGGAGATTTTTATTAAGGATAATTATCCTGACTTGATATAAAAAATTAAATAGTCTAGGCAGTTTGATAAAACAGTGCAGTGAGCCAAGTGTAGTAAGTGGGGGGAGTGCGATCGCTTTCTAGATATAGATGGTCCGTTACATTTCACCGCGAAGCATCCTAAAAGTGC
>NZ_JAAHIE010000653.1:0-3644 GCF_010671945.1 Moorena sp. SIO4E2 | reverse complement strand
TATACCAAAGGGAACAGGGAACAGGGAACAGGGAACAGGGAATAGGAAAAAAATTCTGTGTACCTGATAGTTATGAAAAGTACTGATAGCTGATAGCTGATAGCTGAATGCTGAATGCTGATAGCTGATAGCTGAATGCTGATAGCTGATAGCTGAATGCTGAATGCTGATAGCTGATAGCTGATAGCTGATAGCTGATAGCTGATAGCTGATAGCTGAATGCTTAAGTTACAAAAGTCTGCTTTTGCCACCCAAGCCAATCAGCCAGATCACAACAAACAACCAGTGAATGACTACAGCTGTCCAGATGGAGCCACTTTGAAGATAAGCAATAGTACAAATAATTCCCAAAAGTGTAGCTAGGAATAGAAAAATAGGTTTAAAAAATGTTTCCATTGCCGCCGGATAGAAGGTGATAGCATTCAGTGGATGATAGATAACAAAAATGACTAAACTGACTGTAGACCAAGCGGATAGTGAAATTAAGGAAGGGTTTTCTGAGGGATGAGGTAATAATAAAACCCGGAAAAATATTTCTTCAAGTATTGCTGGGGTAAACAGAGCAGTTATCATAATCTTTCCCACTAAATACCAAGAGGTTTTGACATTAACAGCACTTACATCAGTTTTCCTGAATAAAGGAGATAATGGGGGATTATCAATAGTAAGTAAGTTCTGATCTAGTTTTAGAAAGCCGTTCCGGAAACCAATCGGTAAAGCAATTAAACCATAAATCACGATTAAGATAACTACAATTACCCAAGCTTGACCATCAGGAAACGTTAATATCCCAGCCATCAAGCGCTCGGTAACTCTTTCAGCAAATTTGGCTAACATCTCCATACTGACATCTCTAGAACTAGTAACATCCTTATGTTACTAGGTAAGCATTAGCTGAATGCTTACATTCATACTCCTTTAAACCCAAATTCCATTTCTTTCATCGATTCTGCCACAATGATAGTATCAGTTTTAGGAAGTTTGCGAGAAATACCAATTTGATTCAGGACAATGCCGCCAATAATTACAGCACCACCAATATACTGAGCTATTGTTGGTACTTCTGATAGAATCAAGTAAGCTGCTAAAATGCCCGCTACCGGACTAAAGGAACTCGCCAGAGAAACATCGGATGCAGTAGTAGTCTTCAAACCCTTAAACCAACAGAGTTGACCTCCTACTACAATCACAGCCCCATAGAGCAGCATCCATTGCCAGACAAATGGTGATAAAGCATCCATAAAATGACCTACTCCAAATAACTTAATCACCGCAACCAAGAAAATGACCGTACCTGTAGCAGTTCTGAACACGGTAAAGATTCCCAGAGGGATTTGGCGCAGCTTGACTTTACTAATAATGGTAGAAATTGCTAATGCGATCGCTCCTGCTGCTGCCATCAATTCACCGACACCAATCCTAAAGCCTCCACCCATATTAATCATGTTTTCCTGGGGAGGCTGAAGCACAATAGTCAGGATTACACCAATAAATGAAATAATCGCACCAGCTATCACCCAACGATTTACCCGTTCTTTGAGAAGTAAAACCGACAAAGCCAAAGCAAGAGGAGGCTCAATGCGTCCAATCAGCACTACATTATTAACAGCAGTGCGCTCAAGAGCGATAAATATCAGAGATGGTGCCAGTGCTCCTGACAAAACTGCAACACCTAGTAACCCTAACCAATCTGTTCCAGAGAGTTGTCTGAGGGCTCGAAAATTCCACTGTCGTCCATAAATAGCAATCAACGCTAGCAACGCGCAGAGATTGCCAACAAACAACACATTACAGAAGGAAATAGGATTTCTACCATCAATTAAATTATCTGCACCCAGGTCAGTGAGCTTACGAATGACCGAATTCGCTGCTGCAAAAATCAGGATAGCGATCAATAAGTAACCACGCCCTGGAATCCGATTCAACCAATCTGTTGTTTTAGCAATGAAACTTGACATAGACGTTGACAATAGCAAAGTTTCAATGAATCATATCATGTCCAGTGGTGCGCGGTAGTTTTATAGTCGAAGGTTTTTTGGGTAATAGGTAATAGGTAAGCATTCAGCCGTTTGGAAGATCTGAACTACGGTCAAATACTCCAATATTGTCTAAGCCTAAAAATCCCCCTTCAAATACATTGTTGCCGTCGAAATCTTTGCGGTTAACCCACCAAGTAAAGTTCAGCAGAAGTTTTTGAAAGACCCGTTCTAAAAACTGGCGATCGCCTGTGCCATGGAACTGTTTTTCCAGCTTATAAACTTGCCAGGTTGCCCACCCATGCACGGGAGGATTAACATCTGAAAAGTTCCATTCATAGGCGGGAATTTGCCCATTGGGATGCATATACCACTCCCGCGTCATTAAGTCAAGTTGATTCTTAGCAAAATCTGGATCAATCATTGCTAAGGGGATGCAGTGGAATGCCAAATCCCAGGCTGCAAACCAGGGATATTCCCATTTATCGGGCATCGAAATAATATCTGCATTGTTGAGATGATTCCATTGCTGATTCCTGACTTTGAGACGTTCTGGTGGAGGTGGCGGTTGATTGGGGTCACCCTTGAGCCAGGTTTCTACGTTGTAGTAATAATACTGTTTACTCCACAACAGTCCTGCGAAGGCTTGACGCTGAATATTACGCTGATCATCATTAATTCCGGGTGGTGCGATCGCATGGTAAAACTGATCCGCTTCTGAGCGACGGGTGGCAATAATCCGTGAAAACTCACTGCCAAAGGGTTGGGGGATATTGGGAGCATCACTCAGCCACAGCTTAATCACCCGAGTCTCCCCAGCACCAATAGTAAATCGGTAATGAGGAGCCACTTTTGTGCCGACTTTGCTAGGATTGACAGCATTCTTTTGACACTCCCCGCCCTATAAGAGCGGGGATTCTTAGTTCTACGACATGCCTTAAAATTAGTTATCCTGAAATGCCTTACTTAAGCCAAATATTCGTCCAGAAGAACCAAATATTGAGCCTAATTTAACTAACCCCAGTGGGCTTGTCTCCCTAAGCGTTGGGATTGCCCGTTCCCGTGTGCCCCACGGTACGTTATATACTTTAAATTTGTACTTTACTGGTTTTCGGTGTCTGTTAAGACCCATGGGTTTTGGCGAGGTTTTTCGCTCCTCGTGTACTAGTATCGCAAAACGCTCGTTGTTTTTAAATTGGCAGTACCGACTTTTCCTGCCTGTACTAGGCTACATGTTTATTCTATCACACTCTACTTAAAAGCCGTCGAAGGAAGGACGGGGCTTGAAACCCATTTTTTTTGGTCAATCCTGGCAAACTAATCATGGTATCTGGCCCCCAATCCCCAAACCAAGGGTAGCCTGCGATAATCGTTTTATCATCAGGTGCATCTGCTAAAGGGCGGTTGACAATAAATTGGTCAGCCGCCCATACTAATTGCCGGATCCAACTGGGGGTAGTTTTGAGATTGTGGGCAGCATCCCAACGGTTGATTAACTGCTGCTGGTATTGATAATGAGCGTCTAAGGCTGTGTTGCCATCAAGTTCAGGATGTTCTTCAGTGCTGACCACCAGAGTCAGGGATTCCCCAACTTTAAGTTGGGTCTCAAAGGTTGCGACATGGAGATGATCTTCGCGATCGCTTAATCCACGATTACGATTCAAGGGG
>NZ_JAAHIE010000652.1:0-3645 GCF_010671945.1 Moorena sp. SIO4E2 | reverse complement strand
CCCCAGTGTACCAGCCGTCCAGTGGCCAGGGTTCCGGTACAACCACAGTCCCCACAAATACCTGAACCGATACTTTTTAGCTACCAAAGTCTACCAAGATAGACCAAGGCTCGCCAATGCAAGATGCCATAGCATCCAGGGGGTATCTCCCAAAGCTCTCGGGAATATCCCGCGAGCGCCATAAAAATGTCAAAAAAGTTTAACACCGGGATGTAACCGCAACTATTAAAGCCTTGGTTTTCGGCTTTAATTTAAGTTACATAATAATCCCTGTCGGTGTTACCCTAATTTAAGTGTAACAAATAATAAGAGTTTTTGGTAGACTCTGCGACATTTTATCTAGCTGTTTACTAACCCTGAATATCAATGGTCATGAAGGTTTGGACGTTATCTTGATAGAACAGGAGGAAGACTTACAAGTAGAGTAGGATACGGATTTCTATGGATAATCCCCGATCGGAATAGTTTTTGGGAATAGCCTCAAACCCTTGTTCTACAACACTTCAAGTTTGTCTCGCCCTTTGTTATAGTAAACAACTACCTATAAATACACCAGGGGTATCTTGAGTAAAATGGTGTACACCCTCTCAATTAATTAACTAACATACAATCAAGATATACAACCAATGGACTACGTAATTACAAGCAACACCTAACGATCATATACCTTATTGGAAAAACCTTGTGTGAATATTGCTACTTCATCAGTAGACCTTGACCCGAACAACCTATTTCCCTTTGAACTCGATGAGTTCCAAAAACAGGCAATTGAGGCTCTCAATCATAGTCAGTCAGTAGTTGTCTGTGCTCCGACTGGTTCTGGGAAAACCCTGATTGGAGAATATACCATTTATCGTGCTTTGTCTCAAGGGGGACGTGTTTTCTACACCACCCCCCTCAAAGCGCTCTCCAACCAGAAACTAAGGGATTTTCGGGCAAAATTTGGCGCAGACAAAGTCGGTCTAGTTACCGGTGATTCCTCGGTCAACCGGGAAGCTTCTGTCTTAGTGATGACTACGGAAATCTTCCGTAATATGCTCTATGGTACCCCAATTGGTCAAGTGGGAGCCTCTATGCTAGGGGTTGAGGCGGTCATCCTAGACGAATGTCACTACATGAATGACCGACAACGAGGCACGGTTTGGGAAGAATCAATTATCTATTGTCCGCCAGATATCCAAATTGTTGCCCTCTCTGCCACTGTTGCCAATTCTGACCAGCTGACCGACTGGCTCAATCAAGTTCATGGCTCCACTCAGCTAATTTACTCTGACTTCCGACCTGTTCCCCTAGAGTTTTACTTTGCCCATCCCAAGGGAATTGTCTCCCTGCTGAATGACGACCAAACCAAGATTAACAACTCCCTCAAAACCAGGCGTCCTAAAAGCAAGGACAAACATGGACGTCCGGAGGGCCCCAGCATTAGCTCTGTGGTGAGCAAACTAAAAAAACGGGAGATGTTACCAGCTATTTACTTTATCTTTAGCCGCCGAGGCTGTGATAAGGCAGTAGATGAGATGGGTCCAATATCCCTGGTCAATGAACAAGAAGCAGCTCGACTCAAGAAACGGATTGATGAATTTATCACTAAGAATCCAGAAGCAGCTCGAACCAAACAAATTGACCCCCTCTACCGAGGTATAGCTGCCCATCATGCTGGAATTTTACCTGCTTGGAAAGGTCTAGTAGAAGAACTATTCCAACAAGGACTAGTGAAGGTGGTATTTGCGACAGAAACCCTAGCAGCAGGAATTAATATGCCTGCTCGTACCACGGTTATTTCCAGTCTATCTAAGCGTACTGACCGAGGACACCGGCTACTCACTGCCTCTGAATTTTTGCAGATGGCTGGACGAGCAGGACGGCGAGGGATGGATACCAATGGCTATGTGGTGACCGTGCAAACCCCCTTTGAAGGGGCTAAGGAGGCGGCTTATCTAGCAACTGCTGGTGCTGATCCCCTAGTTAGTCAGTTTACCCCTACCTATGGTATGGTACTGAATTTGTTGCAAACTCACTCTCTGCCTCAAGCCAAGGAGTTAGTTGAACGCAGCTTTGCTCAGTACCTAGCTACTTTGTACCTAAAACCTCAACAACAGGCAATTACTGAACTGACTGCGGAACTGACCAGAATTGATTTTCAACTGGCACCGGTAGATGTGGCAGTAATGGAAGGCTATCAAAAACTGAAGGAACACCTGAAAGTAGAGCGCCGCATTCTTAAAGACCTGCAACACCAAGCAGAGGTATCTGTTTCTAAAGCCGTATCCCAAGTGTTACAACAGGTGGAATCGGGAGCCATTCTCTATCTCAAGGGCAAGCATGTGCCAGTGTCTTCTCCTGTTCCAGCTGTTTTAGTGTCTAAACAAAAGGGTTCCGGTCAATTCCCCTATCTGGTGTGCTTAAGTGCTGCTAACCGATGGTATGTGGCAACAACTGCTGATGTGATGGGGTTAGATGGCTTTCCTGAAGTGGCCGATGACCAAGTATCCAATGGCTCTACGGAAGATTACTCAACCGGCTCAACTCAAGGTGAATCCTCTGACATTATCACTCTTCGATACCTTGATATTGGAACTCTCCAGCCTCTAGAGGGACTTGAGATTAAGCCAGGTCAAGTCAAAGGCGGAAATGAAGATACTGAAGCCTTGGCTAACCAAGTCCCCACTATTGCTCAACTCTGGGTTGCTCCAGAAGTGAGGGAGCAACAAGGTGTTGTTGCTGATCTAGAGGGTCAAATGGAAACCCATGCTCTTCGTCAGTGGGGTAATCCCTCTCAACTGATCAAACGCCACAAAAAACGGTTGTTTTTGCAGGAGCAAATTAACCAACGTCAAACTAAATTCCGAGAATACCAGGCTCAGCATTGGCACGAATTTCTGAACCTGATTGAAATTTTAAAGGAATCTGGCTCTTTGGAGGACTTAACTCCCACTGTTCTGGGGCAAGTGGCTGCTTCGGTTCGGGGAGAAAATGAGTTGTGGCTAGCTTTAGCCATGCTGTCGGGAGAATTAGATGACTTAGACCCCCACCAACTGGCAGCAGCTTGCTCTGCTATAGTTACCGAAACCCCTAGACCGGATAGTTGGACAAACTATAAACCAAGTGAGGAAGTGCTAGAAGCATTGGGAAACCTCAGGAGGATTCGGCGTCAAGTATTTCAGCTACAGCGTCGATATCATGTCGCCTTACCGGTTTGGTCAGAGGATAGGTTAATTGGTCTAATAGAACAGTGGTCATTAGGCAAATCCTGGCGGGAGCTATGCGGAAATAGCAGTTTAGATGAAGGGGATGTGGTGCGAATCTTACGTCGAACCTTAGATATATTATCCCAAATTCCCCATGTGTTGCCTCTACCAGAGTCTTTAAAAGCTAATGCGATTCGTGCTGCTCAGTTACTTGACCGCTTTCCGGTTAATGAGCGAGTCAATTGACACTCCCCGCGCCTATTGAAGCGGGGATTCTTCGCTCAACGATTCGACTTGCTGAACCTGGCCGGAACCAAGAACAGTAGAGGTTAAATCTCCCGAAGTGTTCGGATCGATGATCCAGGTTCCGGTGTGCCCCACCGTACCCAAGGCTTTTTTCAGGATGTTGACTGCGGCGTTGTGGTCTCGGTCTAATTTACAACCACATTTGCAGACG
>NZ_JAAHIE010000651.1:0-3665 GCF_010671945.1 Moorena sp. SIO4E2 | reverse complement strand
TGTTGATCGGAACTCCTCAACAGGTTCACGATACGATTAATGCGCTGTATTCCGTTAAATACGCATATCCCTACGAGTGGAGCACTCCCGAGCCCACCGAAAAGCCTGGTGAGGTGATGACCACTTTAGTGCGATATTTTTACCTAGACTAGGATAGGAATTTGCCAGGGCTTTTACGCCCTGGCCACCATGAAGATTTAAGGTTGTTTTCTGAAGCGGGATGAAGTAGAATGGAATAGGATAAGTCAGAGCTTAGAATGTGGTTGCTTTCGAGCAATTGCTGACTAACTCTGGTGGAATGTTTTTAGTCATCAGAATTTATTTCTTTGAGTTGACCTATTGTTTACTCGTTTTTGTGTACACAATAGAATTCGGTCAAGACTTGGGTTTAACCAGAACTTGACCGAATTTTTTTTATTGTTAATTTAAGTATTCAGCTATCAGCAGTCAGCTGTCAGCTATCAGCTGTCAGCTATCAGCTATCAGCTATCAGCTATCAGCTATCAGCTTTCAGCTTTCAGCTTTTGAATAAAACAGGTAAGCATAAGTTGAATCTGAGTTAAGTCACAGGGTCGAATCCTGTCCCACAAAGCTGTTCGTGTAGCGTGGCCAACCGCCAAGCGCTTTTCCCCAGATTTTCAATTCTCATGAATCTCGAACTATTAGGTGCGACCCGTGGCGAATTTAATAATTAGATGCGGAAAGCGCACCTTTAAATTCTCCTGTTCCCGTAGCGTGGCCATAGGCCTGCATAGGTTTATATTAACTTGACGGCTGACAGCTGACAGCTGACAGCTGACGGCTGAATGCTTACCCCAGATGCATATAATCTAAATCTAATAATGTTTCTAATTTCCCTATGGGAAGATGGCACAGGAATTCTCGGACACTGGATACTTTCTGGGCGCGCAAAGCAAATAATGTCCCACAGTAGGGAAGATGTTTAATTGCTAAAGCAAAATCTTTCTGTAGAGGGATGTCTTTGTATTGTTCGTAAGTTGTTTCTATTTCTCTAACCAAAGCGTCATAGTTAGCTTTGATTTGATTAAATAATTCCAACCATTTGGGATAGTAAGTTAAAAACTCTTCTCCTTCATTTAAAATAATCTCCAATATACTGCGAGGAGAAAATCCGCTTTTGGCAGAAGATATTTCTATATATTTCGCTGATTTGACTTTAATTCGATTAAAGAGATGGTCGCAAACAATATAGCCCTCTGAAATCATCGGATCTAAAGCTTCCGTAGCTTTGATAATCAAGGGTAAGGTTGTTAACGGATAAGTCTTAACAATTTTCCAACCATATTTACCTTCCCATTTACTCGGTAATTCTTCCTGCAATGTCTGAAGATTTCGCGCCCCATGCAAGATGAGTTGTTCTCTATTGTGTCGCACTACAATGCGATTATAAGGAGTCATTAACTCAAACATAAAACAGTATGCTGTTTCTTGGGGCAATTGATAACCGGCGGAGTGCCAAACTTTCCAAAAAAGTTCGGCAAATGTCAGGTCAAATCCTTTCACTTCAGCCATACCATTCGGCAAAGCCGACGCTACGCGAACGGGGGTGCCAGTTGATTGAACTCTCCATTCCCCTTGGTAAAAATAGAGAACCATCAGGGAACCATCTAATTTTTCATAAACACGAGTGTTCTTCCAGTCAAGAGTTGCTGCTTGACTTTCTCCGTAGTTAAAAAATTTATCATAGGGATAAGATATGATATCCCAATTATTAGCTTCATCTAAAATAATTCCGCGACATTGCTGTACTATTTTATCGTTTAAGGGAGATTCAGTTTGGGAATATTTTAAACAGACGAGATCAGGAAACTGCTGATGGCGATTTACTTTAATCTTAAATTGATTACATAAACTCTCTAATCCCTGGGTTCTTAGATAATCCTGTAACTCCATCTCTATGTTTCCTAATCTCTGTTTTTCCTAAGTTGACCAGCATGATTAACCCTTAGCGATCGCTAATTATAGTGATTACATCTCTATTACAGCGTTTTTCATAACTATGAGGTACACAGGATTTTTTCCCTGTTCCCATCTTGATGCAATAGCGAGTGAGGGAAACCACGGCAGTTGCTCATGGGGGAAACCCCCAAGACCGCACTGCCTCCCCAAAACCACGGTGCATAGCTATTCCCTATTTCCTGCTCCCTGACCCCAGCTCCGAGGGTCCCTGCTGCCTAAAACCCAGAAATTTGTATATCACCCAGTTTAAAACTGCTGTATATCTTATGTAATTTTATTGTAGCACAATTAATCTATCTGGAAAAAACACTCAACAGTCAACAGATTGGAAATTGCTATCTATTTAAGCATTCAGCTATCAGCCGTCAGCTGTCAGCGTTTGATATTTTGGCTGACAGATTAAATCACGACATTGCCGAAGTATCTTAATAAACCAACGCACTTCACCCTTATCTTCTACTCCTTCAATGCCATTGCGAGTGGCTAGGGATTCAGCAGCATCAGCTAAATCACCATCCCACTCTTCGATTACCTCAAGAGCTTCTAGGGCTTGTGGATTATTTGCCAGTTCGGAGCGTAACTTGGAAATCTGTTCTGATGTAAGTGTAGTCATCAAGTTATTTCGCTAAACTTGCTGAATTTGACAACAACTTTCAGTTTATAACAGTTTTTATAGAAAATAGCGTTTGATATGCCGTTGCTTAATAATGGAATGATTTTAAGCGCACCTGTGGAATAGGTATCTTGGTAGAACTGGCATCTTGCCAGTTTCATGCTTATTTTCGTGCGGGCAGGATGCCCACTCTATAATGGAATGATTTTAAGCGCACCTGTGGAATGGGGATCAGGCGTGGCACTGGCATCTTGCCAGTTTCAATCTATTTTCGTGCGGGCAGGATGCCCAATATTTTCGTGCGGGCAGGATGCCCACTCTACTCCTATTCATTCAGAGACTGACGCAACGGCCTTTATATTAAATTTATAGCAATCTGTGTCGAAATTTTGATAATTTTTCTTCCCTACTCCCTACTCCCTACTCCCTACTCCCTTTGCTATATAAGGTACCTTAAATTTTGTTAAACCTACTCGACACGGCCTGCTTTCTTGAAACTCTCTCAGGGCATCCGTGAAATGAATTGTACCAACAGGGGGGCGCTAAACAACAGAGCGATATCAATAACGGTGATAGTAGCGAAGCGAATCTGTTGACTACTCATAATTACTTATTTCCTCATTTATCAAGGTAGCTTAAATTTTGTTAAACCTACTCGACACGGCCTGCTTTCTTGAAACTCTCTCAGGGCATCCGTGAAATAAATTTTACCAACAGGGGGGCGCTAAACAACAGAGCGATATCAATAACGGTGATAGTAGCGAAGCGAATCTGTTGACTACTCATAATTACCTATTTCCTCATTTATCAACGTACATTAAATTTTGTTAAACCTACTCGACACGGCCTGCTTTCTTGAAACTCTCTCAGGGCATCCGTGAAATGAATTGTACTAACAGGGGGGCGCTAAACAACAGAGCGATATCAATAACGGTGATAGTGGCAAAGCGAATTTGTTGACTACTCATAATTACCTATTTCCTCCAGCAGTTATCTAAAACTTCTTTAAAGTTGATGTGAATATACTACAGTCCACAATAATTTCACTGCACCGACTTAGCTCACCCACCTT
>NZ_JAAHIE010000650.1:0-3667 GCF_010671945.1 Moorena sp. SIO4E2 | reverse complement strand
ATTTTCGGCCAATGTCGTGCTAGTGCGCTCAGGGCATGGGCTCGCCTTGACTCATTGGTAATGGCTCGTGCCGCATCTAGGGCTTCTGGTAAGATGTCAGGCAACTGTGGTGCTAGTGCGCTCAGGGCATCGGCTCGGCTTGACTCATTGGTAATGACTCGTGCCGCATCTAGGGCTTCTGGTAAGATGTCAGGCAACTGTGGTGCTAGTGCGCTCAGGGCATCGGCTCGGCTTGACTCATTGGTAATGGCTCGTGCGGCATCTAGGGCTTCTGGGAGTATATTTTCCGGCCAATGTCGTGCTAGTCCACTTAGAGCTCTGGCTCGGATCGATTCATCGGTAATGGCTTGTGCTGCTTCTAGGGCTTCTGGGAGTATAGTTTCCGGCCAATGTCGTGCTAGTCCACTTAGAGCTCTGGCTCGGTCTGTGTTATTGGTAATGGCCCGTGCGATTTTCAGGGCTTCTGAGAGTAATGTTTCCGGTAACTTTGGGGCTAGCTCTTCTAGTGCTTCTGCTCGATTATGAGGATGTTGTATTTGTTTAACATAAGCCAAAGCCTGGACTGGAGTCCAAATCTTTTTCTCTACCAAGGCTGCCATCAACTTTCCTGGAATATGCCCAAGCAAACTATTGATAGAAGACACCATCAAGGCATAACGGCACTGCAAACTAATGGAACGAGTTGCTGAAAAGGAAAAAGCCTCTTCTGCTAACTGCCAAGCCTTGGCTAGATCTTTGACAAAGCCCCCTAGTTGATCGAGACGTTCACAGGTTTGATACCAACCATTGCGTCCAGTCTCTGTTTCCTCCTGGAGCAGTTGGTGTACTTCCTCTATACAACCCGCTTTTTCTAAATGCCAGGTCAGATAACTGTGACTATAGCCATCGTCCGGTAGGGTGTGCCATAACCCGTTTTGGATTTTTTGGCGATAGCGCTCTAGGAGTTGACCATGGGCTTGGGGCCAGGTTAATCCCAAACCCGGTAAGCTCCCCTCTCCCCCTGTAGCCCCTTGAGCCGTTAGCAACCGACGGGCCATATCATGGACTAAGTCATGGAGCTGATAGGTAGGAGTCTCATTAGTGGATTTACCAGAGAGCAGTAGAGCCTTAGATTTAAAATACTGTAAGGTCTTTCTGGCCTCCCTAGCACCAACATCCCACAAGGTTGTGCCTAAAGCCGGAGTAATCGAGACATCTTCTGGCAAGACACCAAACCAGGCAAATTGCTTAAATTTTCCTGGTGGTAGTCGTCGTAGACTGAGGTTAAAGGAAGCCACTAGGCTGTGCTGCTTGCGTAGCTTTTCATCAATAATCTCTTCGGCACCTGGTAAATCTAAGGTTTCCAACCAGGCAATTTCCTGTTGGAGGTCAGTGAGTAACTCCTGCCAGGAAATACCATCGGCTATTTGTGCTGCTGCTAACTCCAGGGCTAGAGGTAAGTAGCCCACGGTTGTGGCTAGGGCTTGGGCTTGTTTACGGTCTGACCCCTTGAGTTTAGAACCCCCACGCTTTTCCAGTAACGCTAAAGCTTGTGAGGAACTCATCACATCTAAATTATAGGGAGTTGCTCCGACAATTTGAGCTTCACGAGTCGTCACTAACACCCGGCACTTAGCACCACCAATCCGAAACGGTTCAACATGGTCTGGGTTCCAAGCGTCATCGACTACTAGCAGGGTAGCCTTGTCAAACAGCAAGGTTTGTAAATGTCTAGAAGCAGCATTAGTATTAGTGGGTTTGTAGTCATTGTCTCCGAGTGCTTGGATCCAACTGCTCAGGAAAGACAGCAAGTCTGGCTCCTGACCCAAGGTTGCCCACAGAATACCATCGGGAAAATGAGTCTGTACCTCTGGATCATGGGCAATAGCAGCAGCCAAGGTAGATTTACCAATACCGCCGAGACCATAAATAGCGCTAACCACCAGAGTGCCGGTCTTGGCTGTCTGCTCTGATAGTAAGGATTGCTTGAGGTCTTTGCTTACCTCTGGGCGTTCGATAAAGTAAGCTGGTGGGTATGGGGCTTGGAAAGGAACCCCTGGCTTAGGGCGAAGGGCTGGGCAGGTTTTGGCAGGAGTAGTAGCAGTTGCTGGTTCTTGCTGTTTGGATTTATCTGGACGTTTAGTCTCCGACTGCTGATTAGATATTTCTGTAGCAGTTGCTGGTTCTTGCCGTTTGGATTTATCTGGACGTTTAGTCTCCGACTGCTGATTAGATATTTCTGTAGCAGTTGCTAGTTCTTGCTGTTTGGATTTATCTGGACGTTTAGTCTCCGACTGCTGATTAGATAGTTCTAGAATTGCTAGTTCTTGCTGTTTGGATTTATCTGGACGTTCATGCTCCCACTGTTGATCAAATAGTTCTAGGTTTTTGTCTAGGTCTCGGGCGTAGAGTGTCAGAGTGAAATACCTTTCATCCTTTCCCTTCTTGTGAAAACGCTTGTCTTCTAAAATTTTTAAGAAGTCTTTCATCCGCTGCAATGCTTCTACTACTTGAGCCTTGCTGAGACTACCTGGATAGTTATCGTCCTTGGTGAGTTGGATTAAATATCTAGTCTGAGTTTTAATTACTAGTTTTGGATTAGTTGAGGTTTCCTCTATCCAACGGAATTTAATATCTGGATTCCCCTGATTAGCGATGTCTTGGGCAAAGGAAACTAATGCTTCAAATAGACGCAGTGCTCTGTTTTTAACAGTAAGACCGTAAGTAGCTCTGGGCATGCGATTCAGAGATGGGCAAGAAAAAAAAGTTGAGGGTACCCTCAATTGAAGAAGCTACCCTCAACTAGTCTAGCCTTGATATACGGTGGTTGTAGGTACCCTAAACTTAGCTGTTGCTTTTGGACACTACCCTCAGGTCAGGATGGTTTCAGTTACTAGAGCAAAAGATTCCTATGACTGACATCAAACAGCAAATTCTTGAAAACCAAGTAGTTGACACCATAGCATTAGTGGAACAACCACAGCCCCTAATGGAAAATCCTGCTCTCTGGCTCAAGGATGGGGACAGTTTAACGAATAACATTGTGGCAACAGCAATGTTATTGTTAGCCCTGAGTAGATTGCTGCAAGTGGTGCTTCCCTACTGGAGCAATAAGAAATAGCGCGTGTGGGTGATCCCCCCTAACCCCAAAATTTTGGGTAGTAATGATGTCAAAGTCCCCCAGAATTGATGCTGCTGGCGAATTCGTGAAACCCTTATTCTGCCGTAATCTGCTCCCCTCTCCCAAGGTTGGGAGAGGGGCTGGGGGTGAGGGCTGATAGGGCTTCTTGATTTGTTAAGAAATATTTCGCCAGCAGCATCAGAATTGGGGGATTTAGGGGGCAAACAAGGAATAGGCAGGATGGGTGATCCCCCCTAACACCCCTTATTAAGGGGGGAATTTGAAACTAACGAGGGAAAAGAGTTTCACTGTCTGTTCCCTATTCCCTATTCCCTGTTCCCTAAGATGATGCGATCGCATCCGTTTCCACAAACCCAAACCCTAGAGTAAACAAGCATTTCAGTCCCTGTGCCCTATTCCCTATTCCCTGTTCCCTTCTGCGAGATACCACGCTCTGATAGACTTAAGAACTGTAAACAAATAATTAAGAAAATAAGCTCATCTAGCTTTTGGGAGAACGGGCGCTTTGGAAAATACACTAGGTTTAGAAATTATAGAAGTCGTAGA
>NZ_JAAHIE010000065.1:0-22746 GCF_010671945.1 Moorena sp. SIO4E2 | reverse complement strand
GGGGACTTTTACTGACAACGATGGCAACTATCTCCTGAGTAGTCTGGAAGCATCTAGGGATAAATCAAGTCCTCGCCAGGTTATAGTTAACGTTGTTGCCCAAGGCTACCAGCAAGAAACCTCTCAACTTGTAGACTTGAACCAAGGGCAAGTGACCACGCACAATTTCTCTCTTATCAGAGTAAATGAAGTAGAAATAGTAAATGAAGTAAAAAGTATTTGGGGAGTTACGTCCTGATAAATATTTTTTCCGACATATTTGACATTTTCCGACATCTTGTTGGATAATCTAACTTTACTGAACAAGATGTGTCAATGAATGAACAAATTAAATATGTTCCTCCCCGAGTCGCTGCTACCAGGCTCGGGGTCAGTACCAGGACACTTGAAAGGTGGCTTGACGAAGGCAAAATCCAAGGAATTAAAACCCCTGGAGGACAAAGAAGATACAATCTTGACTCAGTTGTCTCTATTTCAACAAAAAAAACAGATAGAGACGAAAGAGCAACAATCCTATATGCAAGGGTTTCAAGCCGCTCTCAAAGAGATGATCTCGATCAACAAGTACAGTTTCTTAAGTCTCGTTACCCAGACGCAGAAGTCATCCGAGACATCGGCAGCGGTCTCAACTTCAAAAGAAAAGGTCTTCACTCCCTATTGGACAGAGTTCTCAGCGGCACTTGCAAGTATATTGTCGTTGCCCACAAAGATCGGCTCTGTCGCTTTGGATTCGATCTTATCTCATGGTTGTGCTCTAAATTCAAAACTAAAATATTGGTTCTCGACGAAAAGAACCTCAGCCCAGAACAAGAGATGGTTGAAGATGTTCTCGCAATTATCCACGTCTTCAGTTGTAGGCTCTACGGACTCAGGAAGTACAAGCGAAAAATCCTTGAAGACAGTGAGTTACCGAGTTTACCCAAGCAAAGAACTTGAGAAGATCTGGAAAAAATGGGTTTCTGCTGTTCGCAAGGTTTATAACATATCGATCGAGCAGCTCAATCGGAACCAGGGGTACACAAAAGTCGGAAAGAAAGGAGGAAAACATGGCTTTAGAACTTGGTTGAAACAATCCGGACTTATTCCGCAGTGGTGCAGAGATTTAAACGTCTCCAAAATTTTAGATAACGCTTCAATGGAGGCTTATACGGCGTGGAAAGAGACCGCCAAACAACCGAAGTCTGTTGGGAAAGGGAAGAACCTTTTGCCAAACCCACAAGCTGGATTAAAAATAGCTAAATTTCGTAGCGTGCGAGATCATCATCTGACGATCCAGTTTGACCCTACGGCTTACAAGGCTGGCCGGTGGATGGTTTCTACGACCAAACATCTGCCAAAACCCGAATTCAAAGGTCAGGATTTCTGTGTACTAACTGATGGTTCTACTGAACTTACTTATAACAAAGGGAGATGGTTCGCGCACTTTCCAGTAGAGTTTGACATTGAGCCTACTGAAACCAAGAAAGTGATAGCTTTAGATCCTGGAGTTAGGACGTTCATGACTGGGTTTGACGGCACGGATTTCTTGGAGTTCGCAAATAAGGATTTTCAGAGAATAGCTAAACTTTGTTCGCATCATGATAAGTTAAAAAGTGAGCATGACAAATCAAAAGGACGCACACACAAACGTCGCCGATACAAGCTAAGGATAGCTATGGAAAGACTCAGAACTAAGATCAGAAGTCTGAGAACTGAATTGCACAAACAAGTAGCATCGTTTTTGGCAAGAAACTACGATGTGATCGTCTTACCTACCTTTGAGACGTCGCAGATGGTTGTCAAAAAGAAGCGAAAACTAAAAAGCAAGACAGCTAGGGCGATGATGACGTGGGCTTTTTATCAGTTCTCTCAGATTTTAGAGCATTTGTGCAACCGTTATGGTTCCAAATTAGTGAGGATAACAGAGGAATATACCTCCAAGACTTGTACAAAGTGCGGACACATTCATAGAAAACTTGGTAGTTCTATGAATTTTCAATGTCCACGTTGCGGATACGAAATCCCTAGAGATTTCAATGGAGCCGTCGGGATTTTCCTGAAGGCGATGTGGGATACCACCTTCCTCGAAGCAGTCGGGGATGTAGTACTCAGCTTTTCTGACTCAAATGATATCCTAGATATCCAAGATGTCGGAATTTGTCCGGGTTAAAAGTATCAGTTAGATAATTTTGCTGAAATCGAGGCTTTGATTTGATTTGATTTATTCAAGGAGTTAAAGAGAATGCCAACCTATTTATCACCAGGAGTATACGTTGAGGAAGTATCCTCTGGTTCTGCTCCAATTGCTGGGGTAGGAACTAGTACCGCCGGTTTTATTGGTGCCTTTCCAAACTCGATTACAATTCCAGAACCAAACCCTAACTATGACCCAAGCCAAGACATTGATGAAACCCAAAATCCGGCTCATATTACAACCAATTTTTCACCGGCAAAAGTCGGTGAAGTCAAACTATGTACTAACTTTAGCGAGTTCAAGAAGTTCTTTGGAGACTTCTCAACCGATCCAGGTCAACGTCAGCTAGCTCACGCCGTCTATGGATTCTTTAACAACGGTGGTACTCGCTGCTATGTGGTGCGGGCAGCAGCAGAGAGTGAGATTACGGCTGACTTCCTAGAAAATACATTTGAGCCTATTGACGAAATTGCGATCGTTGCTGCCCCTGGCATTACCGACAGCAGTGTTGTCGATGCCATCATCACTCACTGTCAACAGAAGACCCAGGATCGCTTCGCAATCTTGGATAGTCAGGAAAATTTGGATGATACTTGGAAAACACTGCAACCAGGGGATGGCAATGTACCTAGCAAATCTGATTATGCCGCTTTTTACTTCCCCTGGATTGAAGTCTTCGATCCAGCCACGAAGACACAGAACCCCAAAGGGGATGGTGGGATATATGTACCGCCCAGTGGTCATCTCGCCGGTCTCTATGCCCGCGTCGATACACAAAGAGGAGTCCACAAAGCCCCAGCAAATGAAACAATATTAGGAGCATTGGGTCTGAAGTACAACATCAGCAAAGCCCAGCAGGATGGACTCAACCCCCAAGGCATCAATTGCATCCGTAATCTCAATGGCAATATTCGAGTCTGGGGAGCACGCACCATCGGTGGTGATGCTAATGGAGAATTTAAGTACATCAACGTCCGCCGCCTGTTTAACTATCTGCGGGAATCTATTGACGAAGGTAATCAGTGGATGGTATTTGAACCGAATAATCCGGAACTTTGGGCGAAGATTACCCGCAATGTTAATGCTTTCCTGACCAATGTCTGGAGTACAGGGGCATTATTCGGTAATACACCAGAGGAAGCCTTTTACGTCAAGTGTGATGAAGAGACCAATCCACCAGAAGTCAGAGATTTGGGTCAAGTAGTAACAGAAATTGGAGTAGCAGTGACCAAGCCAGCGGAATTTGTTATTTTCCGCATCAGTCAATGGTCAGGTAGTCAGTAGGGGCGCACCGCTGTGCGCCCGTACCAGAAGCGTACGCATTTTGCTCAGATCCAGCCTTTGATTAAACTGTTTCAAGGAGTTTAGAAAATGCCAACCTATTTATCACCAGGAGTATACGTTGAGGAAGTAGCCTCTGGTTCTGCTCCCATTGCTGGCGTAGGAACTAGTACTGCCGGTTTTGTGGGTACAATAGCAGACTCAATTGACATTCCAGAACCTAACCCAAACTATGACCCAAGCCAACCCACCGATGAAACTACCAATCCAACTTATATTACAACCCCTTTTGCCCCTGTAACAGCTGGTGAAGTCAAACTATGTACTAACTTTAGCGAGTTCAAGAAATTCTTTGGCAACTTCTCATTAGGTTCATATCACCGTTATCTAGCTCAAGCTGTCTATGGATTTTTTAACAACGGTGGTACTCGCTGCTACGTGGTGCGGGTTGCAGAGAGACATCACATTACGGCTGAGTTTCTAGAAGAAAAATTTGGAGCTATTGACGAAATTGCTATGGTTGCCGTTCCTGGTATTGCCAACCCCAAGATTAACAATGCCATGATCACTCACTGTCAGAATACTCAGGACCGCTTTGCTATATTAGATAGTCCAAGAGATTGGGATGATGATACCTGGAAGACGATGCAACCAGGGGATGACAATGTCCCGGGCAGAACCGACTATGCTGCTTTTTATTTCCCCTGGATTAAAGCCTTTGATCCACCCTATAAGATAAAAAACCCGAGCACTGATGGTTTGGTCAATGTGCCCCCCAGTGGTCATCTCGCTGGTATTTATGCTCGCGTCGATCAACAACGAGGAGTTCACAAAGCCCCAGCTAATGAAACTATACGAGGAGCATTGGGTCTACAGTACAACATCACCAAAGCCCAGCAGGAGCAACTTAACAAACACGGCATCAACTGCATCCGTAATCTCAACGGTAATATTAGAGTCTGGGGGGCACGCACCCTCGGTGGTGATTTCAATGGAGAGTTTAAGTACATCAACGTCCGTCGTCTATTCAATTATCTGCGGGAATCTATTGACGAAGGTACTCAGTGGATCGTATTTGAACCCAATAATCCTGAACTTTGGGCGCAGATTACCCGCAATGTTAATGCTTTCCTGACCAATGTCTGGAGTACGGGGGCATTATTTGGCAATACACCTGAGGAAGCCTTTTACGTCAAGTGTGATGAAGAGACCAATCCCCCAGAAGTCAGAGATTTAGGTCAGGTAGTAACAGAAATTGGTGTGGCAGTGACCAAGCCAGCGGAATTTGTGGTCTTCCGCCTTAGCCAGTGGGCAAGTCCTAGTGGGAGCTAGGGAAGTAGGGAGTAGGGAGTCGGGAGTCGGGAATCGGGAGTCGGGAGTCGGGAGTCGGGAGCGGTGCGACCCGTGATGGCGAGCAATCCCTCGCCATCACGGAAAGCGCACCGAGGGAGTAAGGTTTTTTTACTCAAAATTTCCCACACCCCGTGCCCGGGCTCCACCCCAAACCCTACACCCGAAACCCTACACCCCAAATCCATAGGAACAAGGAAGATCAAAGTATGGTATATTCTCAGCAACTGACACCGGGTGTCTATCGAGAGGAGATATTCCCTAAACCAGGACCTGGACTCCTCACAGGTGTACCCGCATTCCTAGGATTTGCCGAGACTGGACCAATTAACTCCCCCCAGGAAATTACCCTCTGGTCTCAATTTACAGAAACCTTTGGTCAGCCTCTAGCTGAGGGTTACCTGGGTTACGCTGTACGTGGCTTCTTTGAAAATGGTGGCAGCTTGTGCTTAGTTGTGCGGCTAGAAGACACAGTTTCGATCACAGAAGCACTGGGAGGAGCGGCAGATGATAGTGGAGGACTAGGAGCGATCGCATCCTTGACTAAAATTGACTTGGTCTGTGTGCCGGATCTAATGGCAGGAAACCGTAACCACGATGACGTGTTGAGGATGCAGAATGCTATCTTAGAACACTGTGATCGGCAAGGCGATCGCTTTGCCATCTTAGACTCGCTCCCTCCAGTAGCAGTACAAGTGACTCAGTCTATAGAGAGGGTAACAGAGCAAAGGTCGAAACTGCAGGGGAAAAGCGGTGCTTTGTATTATCCCTGGATTAAAGCTGAAAACGGTCCCGACTGGATGCCCCCCTGTGGTCACATTGCTGGAGTTTACGCCCGTAGCGACCAACAATTTGGCGTTCACAAAGCACCGGCAAATGAGACTATCGAAGCCATAGTCGATGTAGAGTTCAGTCTGACCAATCGCGAGCAGGACATTCTCAATCCCCTTGGGGTTAATTGCCTGCGGGCTTTTCCCGGACGAGGTATTCGAGTGTGGGGAGCACGTACTCTCAGTGAGGATGCAAATTGGACTTATGTCAACGTACAACGGTTATTTCTGACAGTGGGCAGATGGCTAGAACTGAACCTGATAGATATAGCTTTTGAGCCAAACGATCTGAGATTATGGGTCCAGATTGAACGAGAGTTAACCGCCTATTTTGAAGACTTACTCGAACAAGGTGCTCTCAAAGGAACAACAGAACAGACAGCTTTTTACATTAAATGTGATGCTGAAACGAACCCACCAGAAGTAAGAGAAGCAGGGATGGTGGTCACAGAAATTGGTTTAGCACCTGCTATTCCTAGTGAATTGATCACTGTGCGTATTATTCTCGGTGCTAGTGGTGTGAAAGTAGCAGCATAGGTCTGGGTTAGCAAGGCAATAGGCAACAGGCAACAGGCAATAGGCAATAGGCAATAGGCAATAGGCAATTGGCAATAGGCAATAGGCATGCTAGCAACAGTCAACAGCAATTATTAGGATATTAGGAGGTTTTTGACGATGGTATTTTCTCGAAAAGATCCATACAGAGGTTACAACTTCAAAGTAGAAATCGATGGTATCACCCGCGCCGGTTTCAGAAGCTGCTCAGGGATAGACACCACTCAGGAAATTAGCACCTATCGAGAGGGTACCGATAGAATGCTGAATATGCGCCAAATCCCTGGTATGCTCACCCTCTCTCAAGTTACTCTCAGTCGCGGCATTACTGATGACAGGGAATTATGGGACTGGCGAACCAAGGTAGCAACCGCGAAAGACCCCTCCGAGTATCGCAAAAATATGTCTATCGTCCTCTGGGATGATGCCGGAAATGAAAAAGTGCGCTGGAACCTGATCAACTGTTGGCCAGTTAAGTGGACAGGTCCAAGCCTTGATGCTACTTCCAATGAATTAGCCATTGAAACCCTCGAAATTGTCCACGAAGGGGTCACCGTAGAAAACGGTAAATGGACGTAGGGTGTAGGGTGTAGGGTGTAGGGTGTAGGGTGTAGGGAGTAGGGAGTAGGGAGTAGGGAGTGTCAATTAGGTTTCGTTAGATTCCGCGCTTTGCTGCAAGCAACCTACACCTGTTACCAACTGCCAATTCCCGATTCCCAATTCCCAATTCCCGATTCCCAATTCTAAATTCGCGCATTCTAAATTCCCGATTCCCGATTCCCGACTCCCGATTCCCGATTCCCAATTCCCGATTCCCAATTCTAAATTCTAAATTCTCAATTCTAAATTCCCCACAAGATAATGCAGACAGAGTTTCCTTTTACCCTACCCCAGGGCTACGTAGATTCGGAGGGTAATCTTCATCAAGAAGGCATGATGCGGATGTCCACAGCCTACGATGAGATTATGCCCTTAAAAGACCCTAGGGTTCAGGCTAATCCAGGTTACTTGGTGATTATCCTGCTGTCGCGGGTGATCACTCGTCTGGGCAGCTTAGACTATATCAATCCTGCCATGATTGAGGGTCTATTCTCTGCTGACTTAGCTTATCTGCAAGACCTCTATCAACGGATTAACCAAAATGGTCACAGCCGCCTTTTGGTTTCTTGTCCTCACTGTCAAGGAGAGTTTGAAGTGGAGACTGCTACGTTGGGGGAGTAACTTGCTACCCCTCCGAGAGGCTGTTAGAGGAGGTAGCCTATATTGCTTATCACTTGCACTGGTCCTACGACCAGATTATGAGTCTGGATCATCAAGAAAGACAGCGCTGGGTGGCAGAAGTAGCAAGTATTAATGAGAAGTTAAATGAGCAGGTAATTGGGTAATGGGTAATGGGTAATGGGTAATAGGGAATAGGGAGAAGGGAGCAGGGAGCAGGGAGCAGGGAAACAATTATGTGTACCTCATTATTATGAGAAATGTATCAGCTATCAGCTATCAGCTATCAGCTATCAGCTATCAGCTATCAGCTATCAGCTATCAGCTATCAGCGATTAGCGCACGCGATCGCGTTCAGCTTATGGGTTACTTGATAGCCCTTGTGGCCTGTGCCACTGGCAGGTTCTGCACACAGACCCATGCGCCATGAGCAACTGCATCAACAGAGAGTCAAATCTTATCACTGTTCCCTATTCCCTGTTCCCTGTTCCCTGTTCCCTATTCCCTGTTCCCTACCTTGGATAAATTTTCAACTTGAATCATTAGGAGTGAGTTATGGCAAGTTTAGGATCGGTTGTGCCTTTAGGAGCAAATGCGGCTTACGCTGGATTGACTGGGGCGTTGGGAGCTCGCCTTGACCCGTACCAAGGCTTTAATTTCCTGATTGAAATTGGGGGGTTAATAACGGGTGGGTTTAGTGAGGTCAGGGGTCTAGAAAGTGAGATTGAGGTAGAGGAACGTCCTGAGGGAGGTCAGAATCGTTATGTTCATCAGTTAGTAGGTCGAACTAAGTATCCGAATTTGATCTTCAAACATGGTCTAACCGGCATCGATAGCCTATGGAATTGGTATCAGGCCACTAGTCGAGGTGTAATTCAGCGTAAAAATGGCACAATTATGCTGCTAGACCGCCACCAGATACCAGCCATGTATTGGAATTTCAAGCAGGCTTTGCCAGTGAAGTGGACTGGTCCAGAGTTTAATGCCAACAGCAATGAGATTGCATTCGAGACCATTGAGTTAATTCACAAGGGCATTACCAAACCACTTCTGAGTCAAGCACTATCTGGAGGACGAGCGGTTGCTGGACTAGCAGGAGGACTTTGATGACATCTCAACCTCAGGTCACTAACAATCAGACTTGGTCAGAGAGTATCAACCCACAACTGACGCGACGACTCCTGCGCCCGATGGTCAGCCCTGGTGTGATTGGTACTCAAATAGCAGGGTCAATTATCTCCCGGGTCCAAGGGATGACCAATGGACTGCCCTTAATGGGTAAGTTGATCCAACGCCAGCAGCGGTTAGAGGGTCAATCAGCAGAAGCAGTTCCGATCGTGTATGCTCAGCGAATCCGGCCAGCAGCAAAACAGGTAGAGACGGGAAATGTTACTTCTCCAATTACCTCTACCAATGTGGCTTCTCCAACTAGAGAAACAGGCAAGGAACTACCTTTGATATCAACTAGATTTCAGGTGGAAAAAGAAACCTCAGTACAAAAAAGTACAGGGTCAAATTCCCAGAAATCTACAGAAAACCCTAAACCCCAAACTTCAAATTCAATCCCCTCTGAAAGGGGCAAATCGGGGACAAAACCATTGATTGTCCAGGCAAAATTTGTCAACTCCACTAAGAGGACTTCCCAGAGAGCAGATTCTGAGAGCAAACCCCTAGTTTCTGGTCTTGAATCGTCTAGGGAAACTAGACTATCTTCTGAGTTATCCTGGCCAGTTGTCCAAGCCAAACCAATAGACTTCTTGGAGAAGTCGGGAACAGGGAACAGGGAACAGGGAACAGTGGACAAGAATTTAGACAAACACTATCAGAAAACTACTTTACAGTCTAAGCGATCGCTAGGCAGTTCCGGAAACCTGACCCAGTCGCCAGTGATTCAACGGTCCCCAGAGCGGACGCTAATTAAAGAGATAGTCTCTCCCCAATCCCAGGGAAACCAGCCACTGATTCAACGGTCCCCAGAGCGATCGGTGGTTAGAGAAATTTCAGGAAAAGATCATGATCCCCCCCAGCCCCCCTTAATAAGGGGGGAGCCATACTCAAAGTCCCCCGAGCGAGCAATCCCTCCCTCGGGGGATAATCGGGGATCTCCGAGTTTGAAGACACGCCCTAGCCCATCCCAGGGAAACCAGCCACTGATTCAACGCACTCCGGAGCGACCAGTGATCAAAGAGATAGTCAAGAGCCCATCCCAGGGAAACCAGCCAGTGATTCAACGCACCCCCGAGCGACCGGTGGTTAGAGAAATTTCAGAAACAGATGGTTATCAATTATCTGCTCCCCTGATTTTTTCTGCCTCTGGGGTGAATGGAAGGTCATTTGCTGGCAACGGACTAGGAGTTAGTAGTTCGCCCTCTATTGCTGATCATGGCTCTGGAGTTATCCAAAGAATGCCATCTGCCAACGGTGCATCAGTATCAACACCTCTATCAACTACTAGGTTACAGTCAACTACCGTGATTCAGAAAGCATCAGAAAATACCACAAGCGCTACCACAAGTAGTCAGTCTTTCGAGGACATTGATGTCGATGAATTAGTAGACAAAGTACACCATAAACTGATGCAGAATCTGACCATAGAAAGTGAGCGGAGGGGTTTAACCCAATGGCATTAACACCGTTTAAAAATCTAGCCCAAAAAACCCTAAGCCAAAGTAAACGATCAACAAGTCGCTTCTCTGGGGCAGAGTTAGATAAATTGACCATCCTCAAGGAGCAGCCAGGAAAACGGTGGCAGATGGTTTTTCCAGAAAACAAACCAATGCCTCTATTCAATCCTAATGAAATTCAAATTACCAAGACAACCCAATGGCGTCATGAAACTCTCAAAAACCGCGATCGCGGTGATACTAAATTTATTGGTGGGGATCCAGCAACCCTGACTCTTGACCTATTTTTTGATACCTACGAGGGACTACCTGGGGGTATAACTGGGGGGCTTAAGTCTTCCCTCAAACTAATCGCATCGGCGGCAGGGGCTTCATCGGCAGTAGATGTTCGACAGTATACTAATAAAATTTTTGAGTTGACTCTGATTGACTCTGATTTGAAACGTCCTCCTGTATGTGAACTCTGGTGGGGTTCATTTAACCTAATTTTTAAGGGGTATCTTGGACAACTAACTCAACGTTTTACCCTATTTACATCGAATGGGATGCCAGTCAGGGCAGCCCTCAACTGTACCTTTCACCAGTTCATCCCGGAAGAGGATGAGGAACGGCAAAGACCGAGTTCTCTAGCACGGGATGACGACCCAATTCACGTTGTGCGACGTGGAGAAACTCTGAGCAGCATTGCGGGTGTTGAATATAATGACCCCAGCGTCTGGCGAGAGATTGCCAAGGCTAATGGGATTAGTAATCCCCGTGACCTGACACCAGGTCAAGTTCTGACCATCCCAGTACTTAATCAAACCTAACATTAACCATGGTCTCGACACCTCCTCGAACTAGTACCAATAGCATCGCTACCTCAGTCCCTGGTTTCAGAATTCTGATCAGGGGACAACAGTTGCGGTCTGATGTGATGGCAGTAATTGTGGATGAAAACGTTAGTACTCCCACTATGTTTACCATCAAGCTTGCCAACTGGGACCAAGAACAGCAGGAGTGGATTGATCCCCAACTGTTTAAACTAGGCAATGAGGTAACGATTTTTATGGGCTACGGAGGAAGTAGAGGAAAGCTCCAAAAACTGATGGTCGGTCAGATTACTGGTCTGGAACCAGAATTTGCCCATGGGGAAATACCTCTGTTGACAGTGCGGGGCTACGACTACAGTCATCGATTGCTTCGGGGTTACAAGACTCGCTCGTTTACTAAAAAGAAAGACAGCGATATCGCTAGAGATATTGCTAAACAAGCGGGTCTAAAGTATGGGGGAGTAACGACAACGCTGGTTTTGGACTATGTACTACAGCATGACCAAACAGACATGGAATTTCTTAAGACCCGTGCTCAACGACTTGGTTATGAGGTTGTGGTTCAAGATAAAACACTATATTTTCGTCCCCATCAGGATAAATCCAAGTCAGTGTTGACTCTAGTTCAACGAAAGGATCTACTCAGTTTTTCTTCCCGACTGACCAGCTTGACCCAGGTGGGACAGGTGGAGGTGCGCGGTTGGAACCCCAAGGACAAGAAAGCCTTCATTGGGCGATCCAACCCTGGTTTTAGTACTAACAAAAGCGGTGCTAAGGCTGTAGATCAGGCTTTGGGTAGTGGAAAAAAAACCAGCGAACGTTTGTATCGCCCCGTGTTCAGTAGAGAAGAAGCTGAGCAAATCGCTCAAGGGGGATTTAATAACATGGCTCTAGAATACATCCGTGGGGAAGGCTTGTGTGTCGGACGCGCTGACTTGCGAGCAGGTAGCGTTATTACTATCCAAGGGGTGGGCAAACAGTTTAGTGGTGACTACTATGTCACCTGCACCACCCATACCTATTCCCAGAAACGAGGCTATCGCACTGCATTTAAGGTTAGGAGGAATGGGACATCATGATCTTTTATAGGGAGTCGGGAGTCGGGAGTCGGGAGTCGGGAGTCGGGAAGGTGGGGAGTGTGGGAAGGGTGGGGAGATGGGGAATGTGGGAGTGTGGGAGATCACGAAAGTATAGCGGTTTCTAGTCTAATCAGGTACACAGGATTTTTTCACTATTCCCTGTTCCCGATTCCCGATTCCCGATTCCCGATTCCCGATTCCCGATTCCCAATTCCCAATTCTAAATTCGCGCATTCTAAATTCTAAATTCCCGATTCCCGATTCCCGATTCCCTGTTCCCTGTTCCCTGTTCCCTGTTCCCTGTTCCCTGTTCCCTGTTCCCTAAAAACCCATAAATATGTACTTAAAAAGTCGCAAACCCCTATATCAATTATGACAAGCATCGATTTACTAACTAATTTGCTAGGTCCCCCTGAAATACGAGGTCGTTTCTATGGGGTGACTATGGGAATAGTGACCAACAACGGCGATCAGGAAAACTTGGGGCGAGTCAAGGTCAAGTTTCCTTGGCTCTCAGATGATGATGAAAGTTATTGGGCTAGGGTGTTAACTCCCATGGCTGGTAATGACCGTGGTATTTATTTTTTGCCAGAGGTGAATGATGAGGTACTGGTAGCTTTTGAACAAGGTGATATCAATTTTCCCTATATCCTAGGAGGGCTTTGGAATGGCAGAGATAAACCCCCTGAGTCTCCTGAAAAAGGGAAGGGAGATGGGAAAAAGAAAATGATTAATAAGCGCACAATTAAGTCCCGTAGTGGTCATATTATTCGCTTAGATGATACTCAAGATAAAGAAAAAGTTGAGGTAATTTCCCATAATAAACATACTATCCGTTTAGATGATACTAAGGAAAAAGGGAAAATTGAAGTAATTGCTCAAAGTGGTCATGCTATTCGTTTAGATGATACTAAAGGTAAAGAAAAAATTGAGGTGATTGATAAAACTGGCAAGAATAGTATTATTATTAATACCAAAGAGAATTCAATTACCATTGAGTCTAAGGAAGGTAAACTTAAACTTGGTGGTAAGGGTATCGAAATTATTTCCGAGGAAGATATCAAAATTACTGCCAAGAATAACCTGGATATGAAGACAGATAAGTCATTTAAAGTTGATGCTAATGGTAGCAAAATTGAAACTAAGAAGGGGATGCATTTTAAAGCTAGTAAAGACGTGAAGATTACCGGTAATACGGTATCAATTAATTAAGCAATCAGCTTTCAGGAATCAGCTTTCAGGAATCAGCTTTCAGCAATCAGCTTTCAGGAATCAGCTTTCAGGAATCAGCTTTCAGCAATCAGCTTTCAGCAATCAGCTTTCAGCAATCAGCTATTAGCTTATACCTTAACTTCACAGCGTCGAAGCTTGTGCCACTCTACTTGAGGTGCTTTTGAATAAAATATAGCGCAAGGCAATAGGCAATAGCTGAATATAATAGCTTTTGCTGCTTTTATAAATGTCAAGTGCTATAACCTAACAGCTGACCGCTGACCGCTGACCACTGACCACTGACCACTGACCGCTGACCACTGACCACTGACCACTGACCACTGACCACTGACCGCTGACCGCTAAAGGCTGAATACTGTTATCTAAGTTGTATAGAGTATGAAAAATCATGGGTAAACCGGCAGCCAGAAAAGGCGATTTAGTGGTGACATCTTGTACGCACCAAGTCCAGGGTCAACCACCTGCTCCTGCGCCGCCTATTGTAGCGCCAATGCCAATTCCTTTCCAAGGAAAATTCGAGCAAAAGTTGAGTAAAAAGGTCAAGATTGGTGGTAAATTGGTGGCCTTAAAGGGCAGCCAGGGTAAAACCCAGGTACACCCACCGATACCGCCACCGGGAACGTCACCAATCAAGTTTGTCAAGGAACCTAACAAAACAGCTGAAATTACTAAGGGTAGTTCTTCTGTGAAAATTGAGGGTAAACCAGTGGCGCGCATTGGTGACCCAGTTAAGACCTGTAGTGAATTACCCCCTCCCCACGGCACAATAACCCCTGGGCCTGGTAAGCCGACGAAGGTATTTATTGGCGGTTGATAAGGAGATGGAACCATGACGACTACTGATTTTCTCGGAGTGGGATGGAATTTCCCCGTAGTACTCGACCCAAATAAACAAATCGAAATGGCGCAATATGAGGATAGTGTCCGCCAGTCGATTTGGATGATTATGAGTACTTCTCCAGGAGAACGGCTGATGCGGCCAGATTTTGGCTGCGGTATTCATGATTTAGTATTCGCCAGCAACAGCGCTGGGACAGCTGGACAATTAACAGTGGAGGTACGCCGAGCCTTGACCCAGTGGGAACCACGCATTGAGGTTCTAGATGTAGGTGTTTACCCGGATGAAGATCAGCTCAACCGCCTGCTGATTGAAATAAATTACCAGGTGCGCCGTACTAATAATCGCTTTAATTTAGTTTATCCATTCTATTTAGATTATTAATTTGGAGTGTGGGGTGTGGGGTGTAGGGTGTGGGGTGTGGGGTGTGGGGTGTGGGGTGTGGGGTGTGCCACAGAATGCGATCACAACCAAATTAATCACTCGGTTAATCTTCGGGTGGGCAGTGCCACAGAATGCGATCGCAACCAAATTAATCACTCGGTTAATCTTCGGGTGGGCAGTGCCACAAAACGCGATCGCAATCAAATTAATCAGTCTCAAGCACTGCCCACCCTACATCTAGATCAACTTGTGATTAATCAAATGGTGGGGTGTGCCACAGAATGCGATCACAACCAAATTAATCACTCGGTTAATCTTCGGGTGGGCAGTGCCACAAAACGCGATCACATTCAAATTAATCACTCTCAAGCACTGCCCACCCTACATCTAGATCAACTTGTGATTAATCTTCGGGTGGGCAGTGCCACAAAACGTGATCGCAATCAAATCAATCGTAAGGTGGGCAGTGCCACAAAACGCGATCGCATTCAAATTAATGCCATGATGCACTGCCCACCCTACATCTGTTCCCTAGGTGGGCAGTGCCAACAAATGCGATCGCAATCAAATTAATCCCATGATGCACTGCCCACCCTACATCTACTGTTCCCTGTTCCCTGTTCCCTGTTCCCTACTCCCTACTCCCTACTCCCTACTCCCTAATTTCTTATGCAAGCTCCAAAGATTGATCAACGTAGCTATGAAGACATCGTTACCTATACGGAGGCGTGCGCTAAGGCGTTCACAGACTGGCGTCCTTTGGCAGATAACAAGCCGGATGGTGGTCGGTCACTAATTCGTATTTTTGGTCATCTGGCAACGATTGTCGGCGATCGCATCAATCAAGTCCCGGATAAAAATTTCCTGGCCTTTCTGGATTTGATTGGCACTAGCATTGGACCACCCCGACCAGCGCGAGTACCCTTGACCTTTTATTTGGCAACTGGTAGCACAGAAGCCTTGGTTCCGGCTCAGACGGAGGTGTCAGCACCGCCCACAGAAGGAGAGGAAGAAGAGGTCATTTTTGAGACCGAGGGTGATTTAGTCTTGACCAATGTGCAGCTCCAAGCAGTGTTTGTCCGCGAACCAGGACAAGACCGCTATAGCGATCGCACTCAGCAAGCAACGGGTCAAGAAGATGCTGCCTTTCTAACCTTTGCAGGGGATCAGCCCATCGAACATTCCCTCTATTTGGCTTGTGACCACCTGCTCACCTTACCTGAATCGAAAACTCTCACCCTAACCATTGACTCTCCTAATGCAGTTGGGTTAGCAGCAGTACCGATCACTTGGTCTTACTGGAATGGGGAGGTTTGGAAACCAATACTAGGAATTATTGAGGGCTTAGAGGTTGAAATTGGCTATGGTCAGGTTATCGTCCAACCTGGAAAGGCCATAGATTATCAAGGTCGAGAGATTAATCTCACTCAGAGAGACTCCTTGCCTTGGAGTCCTAATTCTAGTCAAACTAGGCTAGTGGTAATTTCCTACAGTGAATCAGAACCAGTCCTGGAACTAATTGCTGAGACGGATACTAGCAAACCAGCTAATACTCATATCCGTTTGGCCCGTCTAGACATTGACGACCAGAACCAAATTAGCAAGTCCTTCCCAAGCTTGACCAACTCAGGTAACAGTCAGTGGCAGGTCTCCATTGAGAATCTGCCAGTCCCCAGTCAGGATAATATTAATGGAATCAATGCTGCCTGGCTTAAAGCTCAGCTTACCAATACTCCTTTACCTCCACCTCAATCATTGCCTCAGGTCAATCACATTAGTGCTAGTGTGCAGATTCATGGCAGTGATATAGCACCAGACTTGTGCTTTTTCGATACGGATGAACTGGATCTCAGCAAAGATTTCTACCCCTTTGGTGAGGAACCTGGTTTCAACGATACCTTTTATTTCGCTAGTCAGGAAATTTTCTCTAAACCTGGAGCCGAGGTTACCGTTACTTTGGTTTTAAGTAGTGATGCTCCAGCCGTTAATACTAATGGGGGTGTGGAAGTCCGCTGGGAAGCCTGGAATGGTAGTACTTGGGAGGTAGTTAAACATAATAGTTCTGGTCTGTCTGCTGCCAACTTCACTATTGGCGGTGCATTTACTTTCACCCTCCCTGACCAGATGGAATCCCAGCCAGTGAATGGGGAAAGTAATTATTGGCTTCGTGCTCGGATTATCAGGGGTAATTATGGTACTGAAGAAGCTACCGCAGAACAAACTACCAGTACCACACTCCAGCCATCTCGTGCCATTAGCACCACACTCACTCAAGCTGTTAGCAGTGGAGTCAATACCCTACGGGTCAGTAGTGCTAGTGGCTTTCGCTCTAATGATTCTATTCTGATTGGGGCAAACACTAGTCAACCGGAATATGGTGAAATTAGTAGTATTAGCTCTAATACTCTAACTCTGACCAATAGTATCAATTCTGACCATGCCAGTGGAGCCACAGTGGAACTTTTTGAACAAGAGGTCAGTAGTGGTATCAACACCATCAAGGTAGATAGTGTCAGAGGTTTTTTGCCTAGCGATCGCATCCGGATTGATCCAGGTACTAACAATCAGGAAGACTTGGAGATTGTTAGTATCAATTTCAACGAGAATACCCTCACCCTGACGAGCAACCTCACTGACTCTCATCCAGTGGAAACCAGTGTGGTACTCCTACCAGCCTCAGCTTTAGCGCCACCAGTGGTAAAATCCCTCACCCTAAGCTATAGCTACAACTCAGGTGATTCCCCTCTCTCCGCTTGCTTGACCTACAATGATTTCACCTATGTAGATTGCACCACTCACGCTAACCAGGATGGCTCCCCCTTTGAGCCTTTTACTGCCACTCCAGACCTCCGACCCACTCTTTATTTAGGCTTTGATGCCCCCTTTGCTAACCGCCCAGTCACGATCTATGCCCAGGTAGAACCACCAGTACCAGGAGAATTAGCCACAAGTCCGACGATTACTCAGAAAGCAGTAATCGTACCAGAATATGCTAGCCCTGACCGTTGGGTGCGTTTAGGGGTGGAAGCTGATGAAACCGCTGCCATGAGTCAACCAGGTTTAGTCCGGTTTATTGGACCAACTGACTTGACAAAACAATCAGAATTTGGTAAGGATTTATATTGGCTGCGAATTCGCTGGCAATGGGGTGATTTTAGAGTGCCACCCCGACTACGGCAGTTGCTGCTGAATACAACTTGGGCAACCCAGGCAACCACGATTGAGAATGAAATCCTTGGTTCGAGTAATGGGAATCCCAATCAGACCTTCTCCACCCTCCAATTTCCTGTGTTAGACGGTCAACAACTAGAGGTCCAGGAAGAGGAAGAAACGGATCTACAAGAGGAGGTGTGGGTAGTTTGGCAAGAAGTATCAGATTTCTATGGTTCCGGACCCGAAGACCGTCACTATGTTCTCAATCACCTGACCGGAGAAGTAAGCTTTGGCAACAACCAACAGGGAAAGATACCTGCCCTAGGTAGCAACAATATCCGTATGGTTTACTACCGCACAGGTGGAGGTAAACGGGGTAACAAACCAGCTGAGACTATCACCGAACTCAAGACCACAGTACCTTATGTCGATAGTGTCACTAACCTAGAAGCTGCTAGTGGTGGAGCCGAGCAGGAGTCTCTAGAGTGGGTGAAAGAACAAGGACCGAAGACATTGCGCCATCGGTACAAAGCTGTAACTGCCCAGGACATCGAGGATTTGGTCTACCAAGCATCCACCGATGTAGCCAGGGCATGGGCAATTACTCCTGAATTTAACCCAAAAGACTTGCAATGGTTGCCAAACTACCAGCTCCCCTTAGAAGGATCAGGGACGATCACGGTCAGTTTATGGTCCCAGGGGAATAATCCTCCAACCAGCTATCAGCTACAAGTCAAGATTAATGGTCCAGGACAGACGATAGCTTATGAGGAAAAAATCTTTACCTCTGACCAATCTAGCGGACGCGAACTGACTTACAGCGTCACAGCCAGCCAATTCAGTCTGGGAACAGAATGGTACGTGACTATGCTCAACTTGGGCGATGTTAACGTTAGCGGTGATGTAAAGATTGAGTATCCTGGTGGTTCTCTGACAGGAGATTTCAACCTACCCCCTAAGACAACTAACCATGCTGATAATAGTCCTTATCTAGACAAAGAAGATTTTGGTCGAGTTGAGCTAATTGTCCTACCCGATTCTGCTGCACGTCAACCTACTCCCAGTCTGGGTTTACTTGATTTAGTCGAGGCATACATCCAAAATCGGTGCGCCCCTACCTTTGACCTGCAAGTCACTGGACCCTATTGGGTAGACGTTACAGTCACAGCCGAGGTTGTACCCCTCTCCTTAGACCTTGCCGAAGCAGTTGTCATGGGGGTCAACGATGCCCTAAACAACTTTCTACATCCCCTGACTGGTGGCGTAGAAGGTCAAGGCTGGCCTTTTGGTCGTCAACCCCATAAATCAGACCTGTATCGGTTAATCGAATCCGTCCCAGGTGTGAATTATGTTAACTCTCTCTCCATTGACCTAGCCGAAATACCTGACGAACAAAGGAAGCGATTTCTAATCTATTCCGGTGAACATCAGATTAGTTTGGGTCAGTCTTATTGAATTAAGAATGTAGAATTAAGAATTAAGAATGTAGAATTAAGAATTAAGAATGTAGAATTAAGAATTAAGAATGTAGAATTAAGAATTAAGAATGTAGAATTAAGAATTAAGAATGTAGAATTAAGAATGGTGAAGTTAGAAGTTAAAATGGTGAAGTTAGAAGTTAAAATGGTGAAGTTAGAAGTTAAAATGGTGAAGTTAGAAGTTAGAATTCACCATTCACCATTCACCATTCACCATTCACCATTCTGCCTTGTGCCTTGTGCCTTGTGCCTTGTGCCTTCTGCCTTCTGCCTTGTGCCTTCTGCCTTGTGCCTTCTGCCTTCTGCCTTGTGCCTTGTGCCTTGTGCCTTGTGCCTTGTGCCTTCACCATTCTAACTTCTAAATTCTGCCTTCACCATTCACCATTCTGCCTTCACCATTCTGCCTTCACCATTCTGCCTTCACCATTCTGCCTTCACCATTCTAAATTCTAAATTCTAAATTCTAAATTCTAAATTCTAAATTCTAAATTCTACATTCTACATTCTACATTCTACATTCTAAATTCTCACAACCAACTAATGACAAATGCCACTACCACTACCTAACCTAGATGACCGTAATTATGCTGACCTCTTAGAAGAGGCTATTTCTCTAATACCGAAAGAGTATCCTGATTGGACTGACCACAATCCTACTGACCCTGGCATCATCTTGATCGAGATGTTGGCTTGGTTGACGGAGATGGTGATTTACCGGACTAATCAGATCCCAGATGAAAACCAAAAAATGTTTCTGAAGCTGCTTAATGGTCCGGAATGGCAGCTGGAAGGAGATTTGCAGGCAGCATTGCAGCAAACCATTGTGGATTTGCGGCAACGCTATCGGGCAGTTAGTAGTGAGGATTTTGAACAGCTGGTACTACAAGACTGGCTGGAAACACCAACAGCTAAAGCGTTTGGTCCTTTTGGTGTAATCACTAGGGCAAAATGCGTTTCTCAGCGGAATCTGGCTTTGACTGAACCAACTGCCAGAGAAGAACCAGTCCCAGGACACATTAGCTTGCTGGTGGTTCCTCAAACTTTGGTTGATAACTACAGTTTGCTCTCCTTTGATGGGCGGAATGATTATCTGGAAATCCCTCACTCAGACCAACTCAATTTTGCTAACGACCAAGACTTTACCATTGAAGTTTGGATTAGGGTAAATAAAGTCCAAGCTAGAACCCAAGAAACCCATAATAGTATCCTAGAAAAAGGGAGGGGTTATGGCGGTTTTCCTTATGGGATTAGATATGAAAATCGCTCGGGTAAATTACAGGTAACTAGAAGTGATGGGACTAAATTTGCTACCATTAATTCTACCAAAGTCATTAATGATGACAATTTTCATCATGTTGCTTTTGTCAAAGATAGTTCAACACTGTACTTATATCTTGATGGAGAATTAGAAGGCTTTACTGAAGATCCCAACTCAGATAATACAATTAATAATTCATCTCTTTATCTGGGTCGTCGAGGTAACCAAAGCCATGATTTCCAAGGCATAATTACTCAATTGCGGATTTGGGAAGGAGTGCGCTTAGAGGCAGACATTAAACAGGAGATGAATGAGTATCTCCAAGGGACAGAAAAGGGATTAGTTGGTTATTGGAATTTGGATGAAGGCTCTGGTACCATTGCTAAAGATAAGACTCCTAACCAAAATCATGGAACTATCCAAGGAGCCAGTTGGTATCAACCCAATATCACTGCTTCACTGTTGCGAGGCTTATGGTCTTTCTTGGATGAACGGCGGTTGCTGACTGTACGCCATCACGTAGTTACCCCAGACTACCTACCCTTGCGAGTTTGGGCGCGACTCTATCTAGTTGCGGGGAGCAATGCCCAGCAGGTTCAAGACCAGGCAAACCAAGAGGCACAAGCTTTCTTCCACCCAGTTAATTCCCAGTCTTATTGGGATGGTCAGGGTTGGCCTTTTGGTAGGAGTATTTATGTTTCGGAATTGTATCAATTACTGGATAGAATTCCTGGGGTGGACTATGTCGAAGATATCATGATCCATACTCATGATCTAACTACTACTATCTTAACTCAGCCAAGCTCAAGACCCCAGACTCAGATTACAGTTAAAGATACAACCGGTTTTGCTGTAGGTGATACTATTCAACTAGACCCCAGTAATAGTGATCAGGAATACTATACGATTAGTAGTATTGAGGAAGGACCAAACCAATTGACTTTGTCCTCAGCTTTAAATGAAGCTTATGGAGTTGGGACAATGGTTGTTCGTTGCCTCTCTTCTCAAGTTAATACTTCCATCTCTAACCGGGAATTCTCGGTATATCAGGTAACAGAATTAGCAGCAGGGGATACAGTTCGCATCATTCCCACTAATCGCAATCCAGAAAATCGAGAAATTGAGAGTGTTAATTATTCTAGTAAGAGAATTACTCTTAAAGAACCTCTCAGTCAAACTCCAGCTAGAGGTACAAAGGTGGTTCAGTTAGCAACTTGGCGGGAGGAACGCAGTAAACCGAAAGAAATTGGTCTGTTTATCCAAAAAGAACTGATCAGAGTTAAGCTCAGAGACTATGAGTTAGTAGACTTTAACGTAGAGATGAATTTAGTAATCATGGAATACATCGGGAATCAATGGCAATTAAGTAGCTCGTAAGCTATCAGCTATCAGCGTGTCGCGTATCAGCTATAGCAAAGGGAACAGGGAACAGGGAACAGGGAACAGTGGAAAAGAATTCACGAAAACAGTATCATAAAACCGCTTTTGCAAGAGGTCTACTCTTAATAAAAATCTCCCCCATCTCCCCATCTCCCCATCTCCCCATCTCCCCATCTCCCCACTATTCCCTATTCCCTATTCCCTATTCCCTTTTTCGACAATTCCTGTGTTTAAAACCTAGATACAAACGCGCTTATGTCCAACAACCTAAGTACCTATCTAAACTATCTACCAGCTAACTTTCAGGAAGACCCTTTTGTTGGTCGGTTCCTGCTGGCTTTCGAGCGGGTAATGAGTGGCTTACCCCGGGATACTGATGATCCAAATCCTGAGCAGTTGGCTCTAGAAGAGTACATTGACCGTATCCCTACTTACTTCAATCCCTATAATCATCCTGATGTACCAGTAGAGTCAGACATAGCACCAACTGAGTTTATACCTTGGCTGGCCAGTTGGGTAGCTTTAAGTTTGCGAGATGATTGGAGCGAGGAGGTTAAACGCCGTTTCATCAGCAATATTGTCCCTCTCTATCGCCAACGGGGGACTAAGGCGGGAGTGAAGCAAATGCTAGAACTTTACACTCAAGAAGACGTCAAAATCTACGAATTTGAAGAACCTGCTCACTACTTCCAGGTGACAATCACCTTGAACGAGCCAGACCTTAAACTGCTGGGACGTCAGGAAGAGATTGCTAAGGCAATTGTGAATCAGGAGAAACCAGCTCACACGTTTTATGCTTTGCGAGTGTTAGTACCTGCTATGCAAATTATTAATCAGCCCACTGAGAGTAAACCAGGCATCATCGTTGGGGAGACTACATTACTGGGCAGTAGATATGTATCATAACTTAGGGAGTCGGGAATCGGGAGTCGGGAGTCGGGAGATGGGGAGATGGGGAGATGGGGTGATGGGGAGATGGGGTGATGGGGTGATGGGGTGATGGGGACTGTGGGGAGTATTTGCCTATTGCCTATTGCCTATTGCCTATTGCCTATTCCCTGTTCCCTGTTCCCTATTCCCTGTTCCCTAAAAACATCTAC
>NZ_JAAHIE010000649.1:0-3676 GCF_010671945.1 Moorena sp. SIO4E2 | reverse complement strand
TACCAAGAACCATCCGATCCCGCACAACGGTTGACGAATATAGGGGGCACAAGGAAAACAGCGAATTGAATTTACGTTGTTAACGTGGGAACCGATCCCCCTACTTTCGTAGAGAGATTCCAACAAAGCTTGTTGAGGAGTAGTAGAAGCATAGGGGATACAAGTCTGAATAATCCTGCGACGCTCAAAGAGCGGAGCAGAAAATAACCAACTATCTGCCAATGACTCTATGTAACAGCAAGAGTCATTGGCAGATACGCTTTCCCCTTCTGTCGCCACCATTATCCGTTGCCCTCCCCCTAGAATAGACCAGTTCACCTCCGGAGGTAAAGTCGCCGTGTTAGCGTGTATAACCCACTGATAAGGTCTTAACAGTTTACTCATCGTAGCAGCATCAGGGGGATGATGGTGATCAATAGGATGGATTTTGCTCCCTCGCACAACCTGAGATTGTCTGAGCAAAGTCAATAGAGTATTGGAAGACAAAGCCAAAGCTGGTTGGGATACCTTCATAGGACTGTGGGAAGCCCCCCATTTTACCCAACGATGAGTCAGCCGATATCCATAATCTTGTAGGGAGATATCAGGAAATAGAATGCCAAGCAGGGTCTCGCTGATATCATTGAGGACAAGAGAAGGTCCGTGGGAGTCTTTCGTCAAGTCTCCAATCAAATCACAGGAACGCCCCACTTTGGCTAGAGCTGCCACAGAAGCCAGCGCACTTAATCCATTGCCAACAACAGCGATAGACGGTGTTGTTGGCTGATTCTGCTTATGAAAGTCCATTAGAACTCTGCTTCACAGACGACATCTTCAAAGTATTTAATCACGTCTTCTACCTTGTCCTCGTGACCTTTCTTCAGAGTGCGCTTCAGAACTGGCTCTTGTTTAGTCCCAGATCCAACTGACAGTAATTTAATTTCTTTAGAAATAGCAGGGAGGGTACTCTCCTTGATAATCCCCGCATTCACCAACTCTTGTTTGAGTTTGTTCAGCAAGGTTTTAGCGGCTACTGAGGATGTGACTGGAGGATCCTCTTCTAGCCAGTCTGGGATTGTAAAGAGGGGGGTCATTCCTTGTGTCGCTAACTCAAAGTTGACCTCATTCATGCGAATCATCAAGGCAATAGCACGACGCAATCCGCAACCACTCAACTGTTCATTCTTGCAGGCAAAGGCAATTTGTAATAGACCTAAAAGTACCCAGTAAAGAACATTACTTTGAAGTTGTAACTTAGCACCATTTGTGTGTAAACTTTCCTCATGGGGAATTCCATAAATCTTAGCATCAGGGATTATTGGATTGGGTTGATCACTTTCCTGGCTCCATTTATCAGGACGAATATAACCCGGTAAATCATCGCGATCATTATTGCTGAAGAATGCTAAGTTTTGCTGGGCTGTGCTAAAACGCACGTAATGCCCTTCCCCTTCATCAATGATGAGTTTGATGATCTCCACGGCACGAAGTTGGGTTTCAGGAGTCTCGAATTGATCGGGAGCCAGATGCTGTAAGGATCTCTGTATGCCAACATACATGCCATCCAGACCAGCTACAGTTGATCGACTAGGACGTTCAACATCAACAAACCACTGTAACTGAGAACTAGTTAAACTTTGCAGGTAGAAAGGTATTTGGAAGCGCCGCCCCAGCTTCGTAGCTCGCTTGATAGTGGTGGGAGCACCTAGGAGCTTCAGAACTTCGTTAGCCCAGCGGAAATGGCGCATTTCATCAATGGCAATCTCGAAGATCTCATGAGCTCCTTTCCAGAGTCGGAAATTCTCTAAACTCTCATCCTGTGGTTCATCTTTGGGAGTATTTACTGAATAGTAAGCGTAGAGATACTGCACTGCCAGGGCATGTTCTACGGTGGCGAGATAGGCGATCTCTTCTTTAATCTGCTCAAGAGTGAGCAAGGGTCCCGGGGGAGGTGTTGCCGGTTTGTAAGACTGACCGCATTCCCGACCATTGACAACAGGACGTAGTTGCTCCCAATCAGTCATCATTTCAGCATAGTCGATCTCCCGCAATCGCCGACCTTTATAGCTGTATGCAATATCTTCTGTTTGGGGTTCGACTTGCCAATTTTTACGCTGAAAATTGAGATAGGGATAAGAGCCATCTTCACTAGCATTGACATCAGGTTTGTTGGATGCCCAATAAAAACATTGACAATCCCGAAAGTCATAAGTCCACGGAGTACAGAGGGTGCGGGTGAGTTCTCCTGGTTGATAAACATCAGGATCGAGAGTTCCTTGGGCATTGAGGTAGGGGGCGCGTTCTGCAATTAAAACAGCCCATTTTAATTCCCCTTGCGATCGCTCCACAAAGCCACCAGTATTACCCGATGAAGTATCTGTAGAAGGCCAAAGTTCATCGATTTTTTCCTTGGCTGCCGTTAGTTCAGGTCCTTCCTTTGGAGGTTTCGGCCCAATTATAATGGCAACCTTCCCTGGAAATAAGGCATTGGCTTTACGCCAAGGATAAAGTCCCCCCAATTGCCCCTTGCTTTTGTCTTTAACATTAACAAAATCTATTGAGGCAGGATTGTTGGGGTCTTCTTTGGCGGCTGTTCGACCTTTGAGAGTCCATAGATACAGATTTTTATTGAGGTCTTCACTTGTCAAGCCCATGTCACGCCATGGCTGTGCCTGATCATCGGGAGTTAGGGCGGCTAATCGAGCGCCATCAGAACGATAAACCTCAAAATAAGTGCCTGGGAAAAAATATTTTTGTAAATTGCGGTTATCCATTTCCAGTCCAGGATAGCAATTGTCTACCCCATCCTCTGGACGGGTGGTTGTGGGATTGCCTGGAACTATATAAGCTGCCCTAGCTGTCAAATTGCGGGGAAAAATTTTCCACTCTTGGGGATCTTGCGGGGGGTTGCCTATCCGCTGGGGCTGTTGAATTTCACTCATAATCAAAAGCTCTCTGTTGAAATAATGGATAATTACTGATTATTGGCGCATCATTTCGGGTGATGTGACGAAATAAGTCTCAGGGTCGAGGAAATATTCAGGCTTTTGGGTAGAAAGTTCTGCATAGGAGGCCAGACAGAAATCAAGCCAACCACGAATGTAGTCGCAGGCAATGCGACCGCGTTTGCTTACTTCGTGATAGCAACCCCCACCACAGAGGTAACGTGCCCAACAGGTGCGACAAGGTTCCATCGAGTCTACATGGCTGCGCTGTAAATGTTGTGTTCGAGCGCTATAGTCAGAACCCTGCTGTATTGACCCCATCTCCCAATTCGGATCGTCAACTAACCGGTGGCATCCATAAAGCTTTCCTTGAGCATTGACGCTTAAGTAGCCTGCACCGGCACCACAGGGATAAGGACGATGGCTACCTCGATGGATTTCGTTGAGTGCTGTTTCAAAGTTAGTGAAGGGAAATCGCTTTCCTCGCAATAAGTTTTGCTTGCAGACTTCACCACACTCAATCATATGCTCGAGAAACTGCTTAAAATCTGAAGCTTGAAATGCGTACTCAGGATTGGGAGAAACCAGTACGGGGGCAAATCCAGCGTCATCCACTCCTAAAGACAATACATGTTCGAGGACGGGTAATAGGCGTCCGGTTTGAGGAGTAACCGTGATGCGGGCTGAGGTATGGGCTGGCGGTTGAGTCTGTAGATGCTTTATTCCCTTCATCACCTCCGCATAACTCCCTC
>NZ_JAAHIE010000648.1:0-3687 GCF_010671945.1 Moorena sp. SIO4E2 | reverse complement strand
TCTGCCCACCCTACGATTCATCTAGGATTAATCCCTAGGATTAATCAAAATTGTCCCAGATATCAGTAAATATTGACAAAAGCAATCACTACTATCTTTGTTAAGCAATGTTAAGCTAATATAGCAGTGGTTCAAACGGATTAACCAAGCTGGCCATAACCTGGCTAAGCCATGCCTAGCCTAGGATTCATCCCTCTGATTCATCCCTCTGATTCATCACCATTGTGGGAGCTATCAGTCATCTTTCAAGAAAGCGATCGCCATTTTTTTATTAAGCAAAGTTAACTAGTTTTAAATAAAGTTACGATTAAACCTGGAAAATGTATTTATCTTCAGGATTGTATTAGGATAAATACAGACAGGCGAAACAAGCCTTCTGAACCTAGATAATCTAATAAACGCAATCATCCGAACATGACTACCACATTAAACCAGCGTAACGCTAACGTGTGGGACCGGTTCTGCGATTGGATCACTTCCACCAACAACCGCCTCTATGTAGGCTGGTTCGGTGTACTGATGATCCCTACATTGCTAACCGCTACCATCTGCTTCATCATCGCCTTCATCGCTGCTCCCCCTGTGGACATTGATGGCATCCGCGAGCCTGTTGCTGGCTCTTTGATTTATGGCAACAACATCATCTCTGGTGCTGTTGTTCCTTCTTCTAACGCCATTGGCTTGCACTTCTACCCCATCTGGGAAGCAGCTTCCTTAGATGAGTGGCTCTACAATGGTGGTCCTTACCAGCTAATCGTCTTCCACTTCCTTGTTGGTATCTTCACCTACATGGGTCGTCAGTGGGAGCTGAGCTACCGTCTAGGCATGCGTCCTTGGATCTGCGTTGCTTACAGCGCTCCCTTGGCTGCTGCTACTTCTGTGTTCCTAATCTACCCCATTGGACAAGGTTCCTTCTCCGATGGTATGCCTTTGGGAATCAGCGGTACCTTCAACTTCATGTTCGTGTTCCAAGCTGAGCACAACATTCTTATGCACCCCTTCCACATGCTGGGTGTAGCTGGCGTATTCGGCGGTTCGCTGTTTAGTGCTATGCACGGTTCTTTGGTGACCTCCTCCTTAGTGCGTGAGACCACCGAAACCGAGTCTCAGAACTATGGTTACAAGTTCGGACAAGAGGAAGAAACTTACAATATCGTTGCAGCTCACGGCTACTTCGGTCGTTTGATCTTCCAATATGCGTCCTTCAACAACAGCCGTGCCTTGCACTTCTTCTTAGGTGCTTGGCCTGTAGTAGGCATCTGGTTTACCGCTTTGGGCATCAGCACCATGGCGTTCAACCTGAATGGCTTCAACTTCAACCAGAGCATCATTGACTCACAAGGTCATGTAATCAGCACCTGGGCTGATGTTCTTAACCGGGCTAACCTAGGTTTCGAGGTAATGCACGAGCGTAACGCTCACAACTTCCCTCTAGACCTAGCTGCTGGTGAAGCTACTCCTGTTGCTTTAACTGCTCCAGTTATCAACGGCTAATCTAAACTTGGCTTAATTGGCTGAGTTTGAAAGAAGCGCTCTCCGTTTGGGGAGCGCTTTTTTGTTTGTATATAACGGGAATTTAGAATTTAGAATTTAGAATTTAGAATTTAGAAGTCCAGTAGGGTGCGTTAGGGGCGGGCTTGCCCTAATTTTAAGCCTCTTTGCGCCTGGTTGAAATAGCCCGCCCCGTAACGCACCAGCAGGTCAAACCGCAAAAATGAGATCTACCAATTCATTCACCCTACAAGATAAAAAGTATGGGTAGGTAAAATATAAAGGTGGTGAAGACACCATCCCGATAAGATACTGGTGCAAGTCTGTGGGTGCATCTATAAACTTTATGGGAAAGAAAAACCACAAAAAGGCAATTCGTAGCTTGAATCAGCGTATTGCTGAACACCAAGAAAAGATTAAACTAGAGTATGAAAAGGACTTTCCAGATCAAGGTTTAATAAGGCATTGGGAAACTGAGATTCGTGCCTTTGAGAAGGGCATTCAGCAAGCACTAAAACGATTGGGTAAATAATTATGCAGATTCGCGACCGCTCCCTTCCTATTACGAGCAATACTCTCAAAACATTAATTACAGAATTAGGCTCAGAATGCCAAACCGTTACCGCTTTAATTCATCAACTTCAGTCACCTCACCTCAGTGCTAGACAACAAGCGGAAATTTTGGCAGAATTGCTGGCTGCTGCAATTCATTTGAATGTTCATTGTGGCGAGGAATTTCAGACGCTAATTGCCAAGGAGATGGAAAAATTACCGGATGATGATGAAGAGGAGTAGATCGGGATGTGAAGTCAGAAGTTTCTATCAAGTCAGAAGTCAGAAGTCAGAAGTCAGAAGTGTTTATTAAGTCAGAAGTCAGAAGTTGGGTAGGGTGTGTTAGGGACGGGCTCGCCCTGATTTTATCGGTAGCCAGTATTGAGACAGTCCGTCCCGTAACGCACCATCAGGTCAAACAGCTTTAATGAAGTCAGAAGTTTTTATTAAGTCAGAAGTCAGAAGTTTTTATCAAGTCAGAAGTCAGAAGTTTGAAGTCAGAAGTTTTTATTAAGTCAGAAGTTAGAAGTTTCTATCAAGTCAGAAGTCAGAAGTCAGAAGTCAGAAGTTTGAAGTTTTTAGAAAGTTTGAAGTCTATTCTTTGAGTTTTTTGACGGTGGTGACTAGGATTTTAATAATTTCCTCGGTTTCTTGGATTAGTGCTTTGAACTTTTCTAATGATACCAGTTCAGCTTCTATCAGAACCTAAGCGCCAGTATTTTGTTTCTCTTGCTTCTTTGAGAGCAATTTGATATTTACTGATAAAATCTCTTCGGGATTGGGCTGACTGAGCTTCACTACAATTAGCTCCGATAGAAGTTCCTGACCTTAATAACTGATTCGCTAAGGTTCTAGGAACTTTAGATTCTTCTTCTAACCAAACCCAAGCTTTGACTATTCTAACCGCAAACTTCTTTGTTCTGTCCTGAATTGAAACTTGTTGATAACTCAAATTATTTATTCAAACTTCTGACTTCTGACTTGGCCTTTGGCCACGCTACGCGAACAAACTTCTGACTTCATCCAGCGCACACTACACGAAAACCATAAAGGCTGAAGCGGTAGCCGCGCCTAAGGACGCTGAGGCGAATCGCAGAACGGCAGTTATAAGGATGGTCGTTCCAGGAGCCGCCCCGCAGCGCTGAATTTGAAATATTTTCATCATTTTTAGCTGAATATGACGAATTTTCAGCATTGACATTTTCTGCTTCATTACCATCAATCCAAGCACTGCCATCTGTGGGCGCACCTTTGTAGTTATCATGCCAATCATCAGCGCACCATTCCCAAACATTGCCGTGCATATCACTGAGTCCAAAAGAGTTGACGACTTTAAAATATTCTACTGGTGTTGTTTCCTGACGGTATTCTCCTTTTGGCCCTCTACCATAAGCTCCTGACCATCTAGAGTCTTTATCATCGGTTCCGCGATAATTAGCCAAAGCTGTTGTAATGGTTTCTCCGAAGTGGAATGGGGGATAGGATTCTCCGTTTTCCAGGTTCAGAGGTTCTGTAAACCCTCGACAGGCATATTCCCATTGGGCTTCAGAAGGTAGTCTATAATCCCTTCCTGTTAGCTTAGAAAGGCGGTCACAGAACTCTACTGCATCATACCAATTGACTTGTTCAACAGGTCTTTGCCAT
>NZ_JAAHIE010000647.1:0-3693 GCF_010671945.1 Moorena sp. SIO4E2 | reverse complement strand
GCTTGAGAAAGGCAGACAGTTGAGCGAGGGCTTCTTCGGAGCTTAGTTCTGGGTTGATGGGCACATCAGGCAGAGAGCGTTCAAGCACATATTCCTTAATCGTTTTGCCGCTCAGGGCTGCGTTCGCGAAGCGGTTCTAAAGGAACATCGCTTTGAGCTTCTGATGCTGTTCTGGGGTAACCAATCCCCACGGCGCTTATGCCGGGGGCTTTTAGTAGCCCTGTACAATATCTGTTAGAGAACAGGATAAGTACGAACCTCCGGGCAGGGTTACACTCTGCCCCAGCATTTTAATCATCATAGAACCATTGAAATCAGCATCTCCAATCCATCCACAAGCACTACACTTGTAGCGTTTTCGGGACCTATAAGACTTGCCTTTTACTGGATGGATATGCAGGCACTTGTGGCACGTTTGAGAGGTATAGCGAGGATTGACGAAGATGACTTCTACCCCAGCTTCTAAAGCCTTGTACCGTATAAATTCTCTAAGCTGATAAAAAGCCCAACTGTTAGACCTTCTTTTTTCGGTCTTAGACCTTGGCTGTAGGTTCGTCCTCTCTCTGATACCTGTCAAATCCTCCAGAGCGATAACTGCTCCTTGAGACTTTGCTGATTCAACAATAGCCTTGCTTACATTATGGTTAACCCAAGTCTGAAAACGTCTTTCTTTGCCTGATAGCCGTTTCTGAAGTTGGCGACATCTGCGTCTACTACTTCTTGTGCCCTTCGAGGCTTTCTGTTGAATTTGTCTTCTTACTCTGGCAAATTTGTCTCTAGTTTCCGTTACTTGCTTGCCAGAAAAACTCAGGTTTTCACTAGTAACAGCGATCTCCGTGCGCCCTAAGTCTACTCCAATAACCTTTTCTCTTTTTTGAGGTAATGGAGCTTTTTCCTTAACTTGGATATGAACATAATACTGACCATCACGATGCTTGCATAGTTGAGCGGAGGTAGGTTGCTTGCCTTTGAGTTTGCCAATTTGGTAGTTACCAATCTGCAAGGTAAATCTCTCTCTGCCACCTACTAAAGTTAAGCTAACAGTTTGATCTTTTTCTCTGTAACTGAAAATTCTGGCATCATAATCAGCACTAGTAGGACTGAAATTTGATACAGGCTTGTTTTTATGTTTAGCTGTTTTTCTGTTTGCAGCCACACGTCCACAAACTCTTACCGCTAAATTAGCGCTTAAGTTATAGGTTTCCCTGATGTATTTGTAAACCTGAGCCTGTATCGTGTTTTTGCTGGTTATGGAGGATTTTACGACAGCATTGGTATAGTTGCAAGCATCCGCAAACCCCTTAAGTGTGGCCTCAATCTTGTCGGCTTGCTGGGGTGTCGGTTGAATCTTGCAAACTATTGTTAATACTGTGGTTTCCATCTCCATAAATTCACATGTGAGTATCTATTGCTATTATACATCAAGATTTTGGATATTCCGGAAGATTTCGCCGCCAACCTCGGGCTTTGTCCGACGCTACGCGAACAAGGGTATTGAACCCATTGACCTGCTTGTCACGCTGCGCGAACGGCTGGCTGCGGGGGATTATCCCCCAGACCCCCTATTTTTGGTGATCTCAATCGAAAGCCTAGGCATGGGAAATCCCTATGTTGTTCTTGAACAACATTTCTGGAATAACAACTTTTGTTGCTTTTACGCAGTCGGGAACAGCGGATCTCGGAACAGGGGATCTCGGAACAGGGCAAAGTGGACAAGAATTGACCCAAAGCCATACAGCGTGGTCTTGGGGGTTCCCCCCACGGGAGTTTAGTTTATCCGAAGACCTTGCTGCATCACTACTCTGTTCTCCCTACTCCCTACTCCATGCTGCCCTCAAGGTAATCCCGGTAAGAGTAGTTATCGACACTAAGAGCCTAACACTAACTAATCTCAGCTCATCCCCCTAGTGGGCAAAGCCTATCCAGAGAGATTCACTTTTTGACTTCCATTAATGGACACAATTGCTCTGAAGCTTATCTGATGGTGGTCTTGAGAGGATTACACCTAGAGTTTTAGAGGAATGCGATCGCTTTTAGCGTGGCCTACGGCCAATCGCGTAGCGTGACCTGCATGTCAATCGCAAAAATAAACCCAAATTACACATGGGTACAGTTTCCCGGAAGCAATTGCTGTAACCCGAATTTAAAAAGGGTTTTATGGGTTGTTAACCCCATTAGTATGGAGGAATTTAAGTTAAATGCGATCGCTTTTAGCGGAAGCTTCGCTTCATCGCATAGACTTTTGGTCAAAACTCAGCTGCGAACCTAGGGCTGGTAGCCCACTGAAAAGTGGAAACCATTCTCTTGTAGTGAATTTCCCCGGTTGTTGACCTCAATCAAGGGGATACCATAGTCTAGGCGCAAATCTAAACCAGAGATAATCTGCGATCGCAAACCTACTCCCAAGCTAGCAATGGTGGCGGGGTCAGGGTCAGGATCTAGATTATTCCAAGCTGTACCGATCTCAAAAAAAGGGGCTAGTTGTAGCCTGGTGGGGTCTGAGGTGAGAGGGATGCGGAGTTGTACGGAACCCAGGATACCGTTATCAGCAACCAGTTGGTTTTGTCGATAGCCTTTGATTGTATCCACGCCACCGATACTGAAACGTTCTAGGGAGAGCAAAGAATCTGGGGTTAACTGAGCATTAATTTGTGTGATCAGCGTCGTTCTCGGTGACAACTGTTGTACCAATTGGAATTGTCCCAACCAGCTAAAGAATCGCCCGTCAGTCCCACTATTGTTGATAGTTGCATCAAAGGCACCCAACCCAAAACTAAACTGAGAGCGAGCAGCTAATATCCGACTAGGGCTACTACGGTCTATCCAATCTTGAGAAAATCGCAATACCGTTACCTTGGATTCGCCGTCTTCTGGACCAACTGAGAAAGAAAAAGGTTCCCCGAGTAAGAAGGTTTGACTGCGACGCAAGTCTAGGGCTAAACTCAGAGCAAATTCACTTTCTGGGGAGCGTAATATCGGTTGGCGAAAACTAACAGAAAAGGTGCGAGTTTCGCTTTCGATATCAAACTCCTCGAATTCATCTGCGATAATGCCGCTGTCGCTGTTGTTGTAGCGTACAGTAAGGGTGCCATTGTAGGGATTGACGGGGATAGAATAGTTGATATCGTAGAGGTCTAGCCCTTCGGTAAAGCTGTATTGAGTGCTGAAGCGATCGCCAAAACCCAAAAGATTATCATGGGCAACAAACAGCCTGGTTTGTAGTGAACCAATGCTGGGAGATTGGTTGTTGGCGGTAGAAATACCAGCGTGAAAGGCAGACGCTTCTTTGAGTTTCACTTGCAAAATATTGCTACCAGAGCCGCTGCCTGCAGTTAAGTCGGCATCCACTTGATTGAGTAAAGGGTCAAGTTGCAGCAGTTTCAGGGCTTCTTCCAAGCGGCTTCGATTTAATGGTGGGTTAGTTGCCAGTTCAAGGCGACTGCGCACATATCCTTCCCGCAGACGGTTTAATCCCTCCAGTTCAATCCGTTCTAAGTCACCCTCAACCACCTGGATTTTCACAACACCTTTGCTAAAGTCTTGGACGGGCAAAAATGCGCCAGAGGTGATGTAACCATTTTTAATGTAGAGCTCAGTAATGGCAGAACGCAGTTGAAGCAACTCCTCAAACCTTACTTCACGGTTCTCATATTGGTTTTTTTTATCTGCAATTTCTTCTTGCAAAACGGTATT